>DASTPO010000195.1:0-9316 GCA_035762225.1 Candidatus Angelobacter sp. | reverse complement strand
AAGAGCAGATCATGCAGTTCTTGAAAGACTCGTTCGCGGTGGGTCATCGCGCCGCCAAGACCATCACCAATGAAAATGCCCTGGAGCAGCTTCCATTCTTCCGCAATACAGCGCCCCGGTTGTCGATTGCTTCCGGAGCGGTGATCCACGCGGCCGACGAGTACGGCCAGATGGTGGAGTACCTGAGGATGAACGGAATCGTTCCGCCGGCGAGCCGGGGAAACTAACTAACCAGACATCAAAAGAAAGAGCACGAAGATTGAGCGGGGCAAGTATGGCCGCCGAGCTTCGTGCTCTTTTTTTCGTTTGTGGCTTTGCGTTACCGCATCATTCCGGGTAACTTCATGCCGGCGAGTTTACGGCTGAAGTTGGATTTGCCCATGTCCTTGAACATCTTGCGCATCTGGGCATACTGGCGCAGAAGCTGGTTCACTTCCTGGACGCTGGTGCCGGAACCGCGGGCGATGCGCTTGCGGCGGCTGCCGTTGATGATCTCATGATGATGGCGCTCTTTGGGCGTCATGGAATTGATGATGGCTTCCACGCGGGTAATCTGGGATTCATCGACCTGATCGGCCGCCTTCTGCATGTTGGCGAACGGGCCGATGCTGGGCAGCATCTTGATAATGCTTTGCATGGAGCCCAGCTTCCGTACCTGGCGCAGCTGATCGCGGAAGTCTTCCAGCGAGAAGCCTTCCCCGCCCAGGGCTTTCTTGGCGAACTCCTCGGCTTTTTTCTGGTCAACGTTTTCCTGCGCCTTTTCGATCAGGGTCATCACGTCGCCCATGCCGAGGATGCGGCCGACGATGCGGTCAGGATGGAAGGGCTCCAGCGCGTCATACTTTTCGCCCACGCCGATGAACTTGATGGGCTGGCCGGTGACCTGGCGGATGGAGAGCGCCGCGCCGCCGCGGGCGTCGCCGTCCATTTTGGTCAACACCACGCCGGTGATGGAGAGCTTCTTGTGGAACTCGTCAGCGGAGCGCACCGCGTCCTGGCCGGTCATGGCGTCTGCCACGAAGAGGATTTCCTGGGGATTCAGGATCTTTTTGAGCGACTGCATCTCCGACATCAGATCGTCATCAATGTGCAGACGGCCGGCGGTGTCAACGATGAGAAAATTGCAGCCACTATTGATGGCCTCTTTGCGCGCTTCCTTTACCAGGCGCTCGACCGTCGCTGTGTCCGACTGCTCGACCTTGCCTTCATAGAGACTGGCCTTGATGGCCTCGGCCACCACTTTCAACTGCTGCCGCGCCGCGGGGCGATAAACGTCCACTGAGACCAGCATGGGACGATGGCCGCCCTTTTTCAGCCAGGCCGCGAGTTTGCCCGAGGTGGTGGTTTTGCCGGAGCCCTGAAGGCCGGCCATCAACACCACCGACGGCGGCTGCGAGGCGAATTTGAGCTTGGCCGTGTCCTTGCCCAGCATGTCCACCATTTCATCGTGGACGATCTTTACCACCTGCTGCGCCGGGGCCAGCGCCGTCATTACTTCCTGGCCGATGGCCTTGGCGGTAACGCGGTCAATAAATTCCTTGACCACCTTGAAATTGACGTCGGCTTCCAGCAGCGCCATGCGGATCTCTTTGAGCGCTTCCTGGATGTTTTCTTCAGTCAGCGTTCCCTGTCCGCGCAGGTTCTTGAACGCCCGTTGTAATTTTTCCTGTAGATTTTCAAACATAGATAACGGCTTTATTCACGCAAAGAAGTCAATCTCTTTGGATGCGTGTTTAAGCCTTATTGTATCAGCCAAAAGCGTGGGACTTGCTGGAGTGGTTGTCGCCGGTTCTGGCGTAGGCAGAGGTCTATGGAATGACAGCATCCCGCAACCTGGCGGTGGCTTTATCGAATGTGGCAAATGGGAGATGGCCTTTCGCGGAGGTCTTAGCCGTTCTTTTTCTCTTCCACGCCCAGGTAGTTGAGGAAGGCGCGAACCAATTCGCGCCTGAGCGCCTGATCGTCTTTGGGCAGGAAATCCTTTAACGGCCCCAGATCGGTAGGCATCACCACGATTTCAAACAACGTGCTGATCACCATCATCAGGCCCATGGCGACTGCGCCCCGCGGATCAGGATGCTTGATTTGTTTTCGGTGCGCCAGAAAAAGTTCCACTACATGGTCAAAGGATTGGACCTCCAGCTTGCAGGCCTTTTTCCAGAAAGGAGTATTGGCCCGGCCCTGAACGAAGATCCGCATGGCGCGCAACAAAGATGCATTGACGCGATAGCTCAGCACCATTCCGCCAATGATCTGACCGGCAAAGACAGGAAGCGGAATCTGCGCGGCGGTTTCCCGGCTCATGCCGGTCCGGGCGCGCTCCTGCTGGCGCTCCAGCATGCCCAGGATGGTGTCCTCCAGCAGCGCATCCTTGTCATGAAAACGGCGGTAAATAGCGCCGGGAGTAAGGCCGGCGTGCTGGGCGATGCGGGGAATTGTTGTGCCGTCAACGCCGTGCTGCCCCAGCACTTCAGCTGTTGCTTTCTGCAATTTGCGCAGGGATTCGCGGCTGCGTTCCTGCTGCGGTGCAAGTGTCTTTTTGGCCATGAACAAATATTTACATCCAGCGCAAAAATTATACTTGACATGAATGTAAATGTGAATTTACATTTACATTCGTCGGTTTTGAGAGGAACCGAGTCCAGAGCGCGAGCCTGTGGTTCTCGAGCAATCGCGAGGAAAGCCCCGCTGCGCCGATTTGATTCCCGATTTCATGTTTGAGAGGGTTCCAATGGCTGCTGCCTCAATTCAACCGCCTGACGCGCCTGCACCGGTCGTACATCCGCTGCGGGAGCGTAACTTCCGCATGCTGTGGGCCGGCTCGGCCATCTCGCTGGCGGGCGACCAGTTTTACCTGGTGGCGCTGCCCTGGGTGGTACTGCAAAAGACCGGATCGGCGGTGGCCGTGGGCACCATCCTGATGGCGGTGGCGATCCCGCGCGCACTGCTCATGCTGTTTGGCGGCGCGCTCACCGACCGCGTTTCCGCGCGAAAGATCATGATGAGCACGGCGACGGCGCGCACGGTCTTCGTGACGGTGATCGGATGCCTGGTATGGTTTCACGTTCTGCAAATCTGGGAGCTTTACGTTCTTGGTTTCGGCTTCGGCGTGGCCGATGCGTTCTCCATGCCCGCGGCTTCCACTTTCCTGCCGTCGCTGGTCAAGCGCGAACAACTCATCATGGCCAACTCGGTGTTTCAGACCACCAGCCAGCTCACTACGATTGCCGCACCTGCGCCGGCGGGAATCCTGATCAAAGCGCTGGGGACGGCGTGGGCATTCTTCATTGACGCCGTAAGCTTTCTCTTTATCATCGGCGCGCTGTGGCGTCTGCCCGACCCGCCGCTTCCGCAGGCCACCGCAGCCAAGCCGCCGGTGTGGCGGTCAATCCTCAACGGAATCGCTTATGTTCGCAGCGATGTGCCGTTGCGCACGCTGATGCTGGTTGCAGCCATGATGAATCTCTGCCTGTCAGGGCCTATGGGCGTGGGCCTTCCCTACCTGACGAAGGTCAAATTCGGCTCGCCGACAGCCTACGGCCTGGTGGTATCGGCAGCTGCAGCCGGGGGACTGCTGGGGGCTCTTCTGGCAGGCATTGTCAAAGTACAGCGTCGCGGTATTCTCATGATGAGCGCCTGCGCGGTGATCAGCATCTGCCTGGCTGCGATTGGCCTGGCGGGACATCTCTGGCAGATTGCCGCGCTGCTGCTGGTGATGGCCGCATGCGCCGGGCTCGCCAATGTGCATATTGCTTCATGGATACAACAACGGGTTGACGCAACCGTGCGCGGACGGGTGATGAGCGTGCTGATGCTTTCCGCATTCGGCCTGCTCCCGGTTTCCCTGGCCGCAGCAGGCGTGCTGATTGCGTGGAGCCTTAAGTTCATGTTCATCCTTGCCGCCGCGGCCATGCTGACGGTCACAGCGGCGGGAATGCTGCACCGCGAGGTGCGTGCCATCCGGTAAAGTTGCGAGCTCAATTCGACTCTGCCGCGGGGCACGACTTATACTGTGAGCCTGGAGGGCCCATGACGGAATCGAGGCCCATGGCTGAAGGCCGCAACACCGCAGTCTCCGATTCGCCCGCCTGCTGGCCGGCGCTTCCACTCGATGCCTGGCGCGATACCCGCGACACGCTGCACATGTGGACGCAGATCGTCGGAAAGGTACGGCTGGCGCTGACGCCGAAAACCAACCACTGGTGGAATGTGGCGTTGCATGTGACCGCGCGCGGCCTGACCACTGCGGCCATTCCGTACGGCGATCGCGTCTTTGAGATTGAGTTTGATTTCCTGGAGCACCAGCTCATCATCAAGACCTGCGATCCGGCGACCAGGACGGTTCCGCTGGGGCCGCGCTCGGTGGCCGATTTCTACCAGGAATTCATGGCGGCGCTGCGATCGCTGAAGATCGACGTGAAGATATGGAACATGCCGGTGGAGATACCGGACCCCATCGCTTTCGACCAGGACCGCGTTCACGCGGCATACGACAAGGAATATGCGCGGCGTTTCTGGCGCATCCTGGTTTCCGTGGATGACGTGTTCCAGGTGTTCCGTTCGCGCTTCATCGGCAAATCAAGCCCGGTACATTTTTTCTGGGGCAGCTTTGACCTTGCGGTCACGCGTTTTTCCGGACGTCCGGCGCCGCCGCGCAGCGACCCTGACCCGGTGCTGCGCAAGATCATGCAGGAAGCATATTCGCATGAGGTGATCAGCGCAGGCTGGTGGCCGGGAACAGGCGAGATGAAAGACGCAGCCTTTTACGCCTATGTCGCGCCTGCGCCGCAGGGATATGCGCAGCAGAAGGTGCGTCCGGCCGCGGCGAGCTATCAGGAGCAGATGGGAGAATTTTTGTTGCAGCACGAGGAAGTTCGACGCGCCGCCTCGCCCACGGCGACGCTGCTCGACTTTCTGCAAAGCACATATGAAGCCGGCGCGAACCTGGGCGCCTGGGACCGCAAGGCGCTGGAACGGCCGCAGGAACCCGCTGCCGGAGCGGCATAAAGGAGAAGCGCAATGGCTGAAGACTGCACGCACATGAACCAGATCAAGATCACCAAGACGGACAAGCGCGTTTGCGAAGAATGCGTCAAGCTGGGCGATACGTGGGTCCATCTGCGGCTGTGCCTGGAGTGCGGACACGTGGGCTGCTGCGATTCATCGAAGAACAAGCACGCGACCAAACATTTCCATCGCAGCAAGCATCCGCTGATCCGCTCCATTGAGCCGGGTGAAGCCTGGATATGGTGCTACGTGGATGAGATCTCGCCGGGAGAACTTGCGGCATAAAGCGGCAGTCCGCCGTTTTCCAGGGCCACTCGGCTGGGCGAAACTAACTGCTTTCCGCCGCTTACCTGCCATTGATCCAGACAAAGATCCAGTGAATGGCGGTGAGCCAGAGTGTGAGCACCATTAGATTCATCCCAATCAATATTCCGATGACCATCAGCATGAGCCCACCGGCAACGGTCAAGAGCGGGACGATAATCAGATACAGCAGGGTCATGAAAATCGCGAGCACCGGACCGCCGGCGCGTTTGGGCGCGATGAGATGCGATCCCATCTTCTGCAAGCGTTTGGCCCGTTTTGCCAGCGGCGGATGAAACGAGACAAAACTCTGCAACTGGCCGCGCTGGCGCGGTGTGGGACGCTGCCGCTTTTCGCGCTCCATCTGTTGCAGCCGAGCGAAAGCAGCGGGATCGCCGCGGCGGGCAGCAGCCAGGTCAGCCGGGTTTGCCATGGAGAGCCAGCCCATGGCGGATTCACCGCCGACGATCTTGCTTATGGCTTGCAGCCGCGCAATGGCCTGCTCGTCGCCGGCCGACGCCGCCTTTAAAGTAGCCATCATCTGCTGGCGCGCGCCCGGCCAGTCTGCAGCGGGGGTCCCTGCTGGATTCAGGGGCGCAGCCATGTGCGCGGTGGACGCCCACGCCGCAAGCAGCTCCGTCTTATTGGCCTCGCTGGGCTGCAAGCCGCGCAGACCAGAGTCTCCTTTGGGATTGACGATAAAAAGATGTGTCGCCCAATCACCGCCATCGAGAGATGTGTGGTCTTCACTCAGGCATTGCAGCGCGCGGGCCAGCGCGTCAGGATTGCGCGTGAGTTCCACGGCGCTGGCGTCGGCCAGATAACGGCGCGTGCGCCACAGCAAAGCCATGCACGGTCCCAGCAGCAGGTTCAGGAAAAACCACAGCGTGATCTTCATCGACATGTTGGTGAACATGAGCGGGAAGAGCAGGAAGCGATAAATCTTGGTAAACAGCCCGGGATTGCCTCGGTTGAAATAGTCGCCATCATCGTCGGCATCGATGGAAGTAGCCAGCGATTCGGCGATGTCAGCGGCGTCGGCGGCTTTCTGCTCCGGCGTGCCGCCGCGCAGAATGTAACGCACCACATGCCAGACGCGGCGACGCGACTCCTTATCAAACGGCGCGTTGGCCAGATTCAACAGCATGCCGCAAGTCTCAAACACGCTGGTGACGGTGAAGGCGATACGCAGATCGCCATTGCCAATGGAACCGACCAGGTGCGCCAACAGCGCCTGAAGCTGGTCGCGGTCAAGATCATCCAGCAGGCGGCGTGAGAGCACAATGCGCGCATCCGCCGCCGAGGTCCCAATGGCCGCAGCGTTGGCGCCGAGCGAGTCCACCAGCATGACGCGGGGAGCGGGCAGTCCGGCGGCAATGGCCATTTCCTGCGCCACGTCCGCCAGCTGCAATTCTTTTATGTCAGCCTGGTTGGGCTCGCGTGCGTTCAGGCTGGCCAGCGCACCACCCACGCCGCCGCGACGAAACATCAGCAGCATGCCAGACCATAATCCAAATGCCGCCAGCATTCCCGGCAACAGCACCAGCGCCAGCCCGCCGGCAAGTTCGCCGGGATCGAGCGTGCCGCGCTGGTTGAGGACGTAATCGGCCACGCGTCCGCCCTGGTGCGCCAGAGCGCTGGCCTGGTTCCAGAAGTCGGGCGGCAGCGGAGAAAAATGATTGACGATCTCCGCCACCAGCAGCGTGCCTGCGTAGAGCAGCGGGGTAAGAACCAGGGTGAGCGGCACGCCCATGATGAATGCGGCAAAGGCGCACAGCGCTGACATGCGCCAGGTCGCGCGGCGATTGCGTTTCTGCGCGGCAAAAAATGTCTCCGGATTGAGCGGGCCAAAGCCACGTGCCGACACAGTATTCACGGTGTTCATGAGGGGTAGAGATTAGCACCGGGCCAGAGTACGGGCAAGCGCGCCTGCCGCGGCCTGCGGGCAGCTCTAGATGGGCTGGGCTGAGTGGTTTCTCAGGCCTTCACTTCCCTTCCCGTCCGGCCATTTTGTTGTGCCTCTGCGCGCGACTTTCTGCGCCCGGCTTTGTTACATTGGATAGCAGCCGCCGTTCGACCGTCCGCGGACTCCAGCATGCGTACTGTGCTTTTTCTCGCGACTCTTTCCCTGGCCATCGCCGGCTCAACCCCCGCGCAAACTCCTACGCCGACCGCAACCCCGACGCCCTCATTCACTCCAACTCCCACGCCGACGCCAACATCAACCCCGACACCAACACCAACACCGTCGTATAGTCCAACGCCGAAGCCCAAGTCGACTCCGTCAGCGACGCCGACGCCATTGCCATTCGCGTCGCCCAGCGCCACGCCAACGCCATCGCCCACGCCGGCAGCTTTCTTCTTCACAGGCCGCTCGCGCTCCGCGGAGCAGGACCAGCAACGGCCAACACTGAATCGCCGGCCGCCCGGCGACAACCAGCCCAGTCCCACACCAGCACAGCCAGCACCCGGCCAATCTGCGCCCAGCGCGACTCCCGCTTCTCCCTCGTCCAGCGCCACGCCGGACAACTCCGGCCAGCCCGGACAGCCGGTCACTTATCCCAAGCCAACGTACCCTGACCTGCTGCCGCGCTTTGACTATGACACCAAGACGGGCCTGGACCTGCGCGAGATCACCATTGAAAAGCGCGGCGACTCGCTGCTGATTGAGATCAACTTTGCCGGCGCCGGTGGAGACCGCGTCCCCGGCTACCTGGTGATCCCGCACGGCAAAGGGCCGTTTGCCGGGATCATCTGGGGGCACTGGCTCAAGCAAGGTTCGCCGCTCGCGAACAAAGATGAGTTTCTTGCGGAAGCGCTGGCCCTGGCCCGCACCGGCGTGGTGTCATTGCTGATTGACGCGCCTGCGGCCCGCCACGAGCATGTCGCGGAAAAAGATCCCCTGGCCGCGGCCCGGCAGCAGGGTGATGACACCGCGCACCAGGTGATCGACCTGCGCCGCGCCGTTGATCTCATGCTGCTGCGGCGTGACGTAGACCGCAAACGCATCGCCTACGTCGGCCACAGCTGGGACGCCAACGCGGGCGCCATCCTGGCGGGCGTCGACATTCGCATCTGCTGTTACGTGCTCATGGCCGGCAACTATGGCGACTTTGAAGACGAGGCCTTCGCCAGCAAAGATCCGGAGCGCGTGGCGCGGATCAAGCAGGCGGGCGAAGATAACGTCCGCGAATATTTCCACGAATACGCCTTTGCCGACCCGGTGTATTTCCTCGGCCATACCAATAATGAGGCCATCTTGCTCCAGTTTTCCTCGAGCGATCTCAATGCCGAAGCCGCTGGCAAGCCCGCGCCGGGTACGGCTGCTCTGCCCGCCGCGAAGGCGCTGGCGCAGAAATATCTTGACGGCTTCAGCTCCCAGGACAAGCAGATGCAGATCTATGAGGCGGACCATGCGCTCAATGCCGCCGCGCGACTCGACCGCGATCGCTGGCTGCAAAAGCATCTGGGACTGAAGAAGGTGGATGAGAAAGAGCTGGAAGCCATCCCGCAGCTGAAGTAGCCGCTTTTGGGGCTAAAGCCCCTTTCTTTTTTGAAGCCAAAGCGGCCCGACTGAAGTCGTGCCCTGATACTCGTTTCTTCCGATGTCAGGATTTAGCGGGGTTCAAGTAGGACTGGATGCACGATTTCATTGCGTCCGGGGTGATTAGGTAGCGCGTCGCGCAAACGGATTGCGCAGCCAATGGCCAAACGAATATTTGTGCGGAGGCCAGATTCTTCCAATATTTCTTGAGACTTCAGAAGTGGCTGTCAGCGGCACGCTGGCCGTCTGTGCCTAGGCGTTCTCTGGTCGAGACATGTATCAGGGCACGAGTTTACTCGGGCCGCCCAGGCGCTTAAAATGGGCCGGCTTTAGCCGCTGCAAGGCATGGCACACCCAGCAAGAAAATCGGCACCCGCGAATATCCAGGAGCAGCGACGAACTTTCTTCGTCACTTCCAGGACCAGCCAAGGCAGGTTCCTACTGCAGACTGAGAGGATGGCA
>DASTPO010000194.1:0-3014 GCA_035762225.1 Candidatus Angelobacter sp. | reverse complement strand
GGCAGAACCGCAACACCGTTTCAATATTTCATGATCGTCCTGATGCTGGTGGGCTTGGCCTCCTGGCGATCCCAGGCGCAGGACGCGCATACGCATGCCGCGTCTCAAGAAGCCGGCAGCGGCCGTTCGAGCCAGGCAGGCGCGCTGTTGCAAGCTGTCCGGGAAGCGACTGAGGGCTTCAAAGATGTGAAGGCGGCTGAGACAGCCGGCTACATACTTACCTTCGGGTGCGTCACCGGGCCCGACCAGGGGGCAATGGGCCTCCATTTTGTGAATTTCAGCGTGCTGAAAGACGTCAACGTGACCGGCATCTTCGACGCCTCGCGTCCGCAGATCATCATCTATGAGCCGACCGCAGACGGCAGCCTGCGCATTACCGGCGCCGACTTCCTGGTGTTTGCCGACGCCTGGAAAACCACACATCCGGACGGGCAGCCACCTCAGCTGATGGGGCAGCTGTTTCATCTGTTTGACACGCCAAACCGCTTCGGGCTTCCCGCCTTCTATACCCTGCACGTGTGGGCATGGAAAGAGAATCCCAACGGCGCATTTGTAAACTGGCACCCCAACGTTTCGTGCCAGAATTTTTCCGGGAAAACTCCGTGAGACGGATGGAATCACGACACCAATGGGCAGCCCTTTCGAACACCACCCAGTGAAGAAGGGGCTGTCTCTTGATAGCCAGGCAGCAAGAGCTAAGATAGGCGCTTGTTGTTCCTTGAAAAAGCAGAGGTGCTGGCGTCAGGCGGCCCTGATGGGTCTGCGGACGCTCCAGCAACAGGATTTTCGGAGGAGACCAAATGACATTCCGGCCTGATCCCACTTTTTATCCCTCCGCCAGGATGGCGATGCAAGCTCCGGCGGAACGGCATGCCTACGTGGCGGCATTAAACGGAGACCGCCAGAAGCCGGACGAAATCAAGGTCGTGGATCTGGATCCGGCTTCCAAGACCTACAGCCAGATTGTCGGCGGGGTTGCCATGGGCAAGGCCGGTGATGAGCTGCATCATTTTGGCTGGAATGCGTGTAGCTCGGCCCTGTGTCCTTACGCGCCCCATCCGCACGTCGAGCGGCGTTATCTGATCGTGCCGGGGCTGCGTTCGTCGTCCATCCACATTATTGATACCAAGCCAGACCCAAGAAATCCCAGGATCATCAAAGTGATTGAGGCTGACGAGATTGCCAAGAAAACCGGCTATTCACGCATGCATACCGTGCATTGCGCGCCGGATGGGATTTACGTGAATGCTATTGGCTCGGCCAGCGGTGACGGGCCCGGCGGCATCATGATCCTGGACCATGATACGTTCGAGCCGATAGGACGCTGGGAAGTGGACCGTGGCCCGCAGTATCTGGCATACGATTTCTGGTGGCATCTTGGCCATGACACCATGCTCACCAGCGAGTGGGGAACCCCCAACATGGTGGAGAGCGGCCTCAATCCGGAGTTGCTATTGGGCGCCAAGTACGGGCACAGGCTGCATGTGTGGGACCTGCGGAAGCGCCGGCACAAACAGGTGCTGGATCTAGGGGAAGAGCATCAGCTGCCGCTGGAACTGAGGCCGGCACACGATCCGTCAAAGGCTTATGGCTTTGTCGGCGTGGTTATTTCGCTGAAAGACCTTTCATCCTCTATATGGTTATGGGAAGCGGTAAACGGCGGATGGACGATCAAAAAAGTAATCGACATACCCGCTGAGCCTGCTGACCCTGATCTGCTCCCGCCCATGCTGAAAGCCTTCAAGGCAGTGCCGCCACTCCTGACGGACATTGATCTTTCTCTTGATGACAAATATCTTTACGCCGCCTGCTGGGGAACCGGCGAGTTGCGTCAATATGATGTCTCTGATCCGCATGCACCCAAGTTGATCGGCTCGATTCACATGGGCGGGATCGCGCGGCGCACCGGCCATCCAAAAAATTCCGGGCAACGGCTGAACGGCGCTCCGCAGATGGTTGAAATCAGCCGCGATGGCCGCCGCGTGTATTTCACCAATTCTCTCTACCGCACCTGGGACGATCAGTTTTATCCTGATGGAATCAAGGGTTGGATGGCCAAAGCCGACATTTCACCGCGAGGAGAGATGAAGCTGGACCCCAACTTCCTGACCGACTTCGGAGATATGCGCTCCCACCAGGTGCGCCTGGAAGGCGGCGATGCTTCGTCAGATTCCTACTGTTTTTCGTGAACGCTATGTGGATATGGGTTCTGTTGATGCTCGGCGCGTACCACGGACTGAATCCCGCAATGGGATGGCTGTTTGCGGTGGCGCTGGGCCTGCAGGAAAAGGCCGCTTCCGCCGTGGTTCGATCACTGTTGCCGCTGGGCGTGGGGCACCTGCTATCAGTGGGGCTCGTGGTCGGCGCGGCGCAACTGATGCAGCTTACGCTGCCGCTTCGCGCTGTCAGGATCATCGCGGCTGCGGTGCTGATCGGCTTTGGCCTGTATCGATTGATTCGCCGGCGGCATCCGCGATGGGTTGGCATGAGGGTGGGTTCGCGGGACCTGGCATTCTGGTCATTCCTGATGGCTTCGGCGCACGGAGCAGGGTTAATGCTATTGCCGTTTGTCATGGCATTCCCCCAGCCCGCCATGGCCGCCGGCCACGCGCACCACATGATGCTTGCCACCATGGATGCCGGCGCGGGCGTGGCTCCGCAATGGTGGCTCCCGGTGGCCCTTCATACCTTTAGCTATTTGCTGGTGACCGCCGCGCTCGCGCTGATCGTCTATTACAAAGCCGGGGTTGCGATACTTCGCCGCGCCTGGTTTAACCTGGAACTGCTTTGGGTAGGTTCTCTGGTGGCAATGGGTGTCTTGACTCTGGCTTTGTGAAGAACTCATCGGAAAATAGGCTATAATCCGCTCGAAATAGCCTGGTGACCGATGATCAGTTTTGGAGACCTTGTAGCTGAGCAGGCCAGCCGTACCTTTGCCGGACGCAAGCAGGAACTAACCCTATTGCTGGAGATGCTCAGCGATTCGGGCCCGGCTGTGGTCTACCTCCATGGTA
>DASTPO010000193.1:0-3327 GCA_035762225.1 Candidatus Angelobacter sp. | reverse complement strand
CTCGATCCGCCGCTCACGTGCCGGCCTGAAATCCCCGCACCGCCCCATCGGCTCGTTCCTGTTCCTGGGACCGACCGGCGTGGGCAAGACCGAAGTGGCGCGCACTCTGGCGCACTTCCTCTTCGGCAGCGAGAAATCGCTGATCCGCTTCGACATGTCGGAGTTCATGGAAAAGCATTCGGTCAGCAAGCTGATCGGCTCGCCTCCGGGATACGTGGGCTACGAAGAGGGCGGCCAATTGACCGAGCGCGTGAAGCGGTCTCCGTACTCCGTGGTGCTGCTGGATGAAGTCGAAAAGGCGCATCCGGATGTGTTCAACATCCTGTTGCAGGTGCTCGAAGACGGGCAGCTCACAGATGGCCTGGGCAACACGGTTGATTTCAAGAACGTGATCATCGTGATGACCTCGAACATCGGCGCCCGGCACCTGATGAAGCGCAAAGGCCTGGGCTTCTCGCTGGATAAGGAAGACACGGTCAATGACAAAGTGGAAGATCTGGTCAAACAGGAAGTAAAGAAGACCTTCAATCCGGAGTTCCTGAACCGTCTGGATGAAGTCATCATCTTCAACGCCCTGGTTGACGCAGACCTGATCCAGATTCTGGAACTGCTGGTTGGCCAGCTGAACGGCAACCTCGCGCAGCGGCATATCACCATCACGGTGAACGAGGAAGCCAAGAAGTGGATCCTGGATAAGACGCTGGGCGACCGCAGTTACGGCGCGCGTCCTCTTCGCAGGGCCTTGCAGCGGTATATCGAAGACCCGCTGTCTGAGGCGCTGATCCAGGGCACCATCACCACGCGTCCGGCTTTCATTGAGGTCTATCTGGAAGGCGATCAGCTGTTCTATCGCCAGGTGGGCGATGGAGTGGAAAAGGGCGACGGCGTCCTGCTCTATAGCAACTAGCCTTTCACAAAAGCAATCAGCCAAAACCCGCCGAACCTGGCGGGTTTTGCTTTGCCCACCAGTTTCCTCGAAGAAGAATCCGCCCTAGGGTGTCACAAAAACAATCGAAGATGTGCCGTGCGGGATCGAATAGCTTGCAGGAGACAAGGGAACGGGTTTTCCCTCCTCGACGCGAAACGCGGTTATTTCCGATTTGGCGGCGTCAAGTATGTACATGAATCGGCCGGACGCATCCAGAACCGCTGGCTGTTCGGCTGTCGCCTTTAGGCGCATGGTATCGGCAGCAACAGCACCTGAAGCCGTCTCCAGCAACTTTCCCCCGACCAACCGAAGCGCGATAACGCCGCTCTCTGAGACAGCAACCACCGTGTTCATTGATCGATCGGCCGCTGGCAAAAACCGGGTGATCTTTACCGTCTTGGTGGAGCCTATCTGCTCGAGTGAGCCGCTTTCCCCATCCACCCTGTAAACATCCACTCCACTTTCACGCGCAGCCAGAAGAACGCCCGGCATGGCCGCAAGAGCTCGGGCTGGGCCGCCAACTGTAAACGGTGACCCTGGAACCGGTGCTAGCGAGCCATCGCCATTCACCCTGAAACCCTGGATCAAATCTGAATTGGGAGCCGCCAGAAACACGAAGCCCAGTCCCGCGCTGCTTCGCGGCTCGGCTCCGGACATTGGCTTGCCCGTGGAGAATCCGGTCGGTGTGGGTGTGGGCGTCGGTGTCGGAGTAGGGCTGATGACGGGTGTGGGCGAACCTGTCGGTGTAGGTGTAGGGGAAGCATCCACCACGATGCGCCGGGGTGAAATCACACAGCCTGCCAATACTCCCAGGGCAAGGGCTACCGTGGCCGCAAGGGCCAAGGCAGGACGAAGTTGAGCAGGTTTCGCCACGCTTGAATGGATGCCGGGCCGCAAAAGGCTGTTGGCCGCTCCGATTTGCGCTGTTTTTGCCCCAATGTGACAATGGTAGGCATGAGAAAACCCTTTTTCGTGTTACGAGCGATTTTGATGGCCGTGGCAGTGCTGCTGGGAAGCGCCGTGGCGCAACAGTCCACGAGCAGCCCGAGCACGCCGGCAAAGACTCCATCCACTGCACCGGCGAAGTCACAGCAGGGTGCGCCCGCCAAAAGCGATGCGCCGGCGCCCAAGACCGATACGGCCGCGCCCTTCGCAACCCAAAAAGATAAGGTCAGCTATGCGCTGGGCATGAACATTGCCCAGGGCCTGAGCGCTAATCTCAAGCGGCAGTCAGTGGAAATCAACAATGAACTTCTTATTCAGGCCCTGAAGGACGTTCTGAGCGGAGCCACCACAAAAATCACTGAGGATGAGGCCCGCACCACGCTGATGCAATTCCAGAAAGAGATGCAGGCCAAGGCGGAAGAAAAAATGAAGGAAGCAACCGAGAACAACAAGAAGGAAGGCGAGGCTTTCCTGGCCGCGAACAAAACAAAGCCGGGCGTGGTGACCCTGCCCAGCGGCCTGCAATACAAGATTTTGACGGAAGGTAAAGGCCCCAAGCCTACAGCCTCCGATACCGTGGTATGCAACTATCGTGGCACTCTGATCAACGGCACCGAGTTTGACAGCTCGTACAAGCGCGGTGAGCCGGCCACCTTTCCCGTTGGCGGCGTGATCAAAGGCTGGACTGAGGCGCTGCAGCTAATGCCTGTAGGGTCGAAGTGGCAGCTGTTTATTCCGTCGGACATGGCTTACGGAGCACGTGGCGCGGGCGGAGAGATCGGGCCGAACGCCACATTGATCTTTGAAGTTGAACTTATCTCCATCCAGGGCAAGAATCCGCCGCCGGATAAAGCGCCGCCAGCGAAGAAGTAAGTTTGGGCCTTGACTCAGGGCCGCCGCACACTTGGTGCCGGCGGCCTTTCATTTTTTTCCTGTTGAGAACGTCTCCTTACCGGTTTCCTCTCAGGATCCCTTCTATCTGGCGCAGGTGATTCACGTCGTGTCCCGCCACCATTCGGACCACATGGTTCACACTCTCATTGCCTCGCTCCTGGTGGACGCCGTAGTTGTCCCAGAGCTTGCGCGGGACCGACTTCAGCAAGGCCAGATTGGCTTCACGCAGCGTTCGGAAGGTGGCCAGCGATTGCCGTGGATCGCGGCGGGCATAGTTGAACGTTTTCGCCCAGAGGTCCTGGTCATACGCCTGAATGGGAATGGCATTGTTGGCCAGCACCTGGCGAAGCCGCCACGAGATCGCCAGTTCAGCATCCGCAAGGTGGGCCACAATTTCCGCGATCGACCATTTGTCCGGCGCTGGTTTGCGCGCGAGCTGTTTGCGGGTCTTGCCTTTGATCAGCAGAGCCAGCTTTTTGGGTGCCGCCTGTTGCAAGCGTAAGGCGTCTTTACCTTCGCCATAACTAAGCAGCCTCTGCGTGTACTCCTGGGCGGTTTCC
>DASTPO010000192.1:0-20028 GCA_035762225.1 Candidatus Angelobacter sp. | reverse complement strand
CCGGCAGGGGACACATAAATGATGACCGGAACGGGCGAGGACAGAATTGCGTGGGTAATTTCGATGGTTTCGCTCACCAGGCCACCGGGCGTGCGCAGTTCGATCAGCAAAGCGTCAGCGTGGGTGCGGTCGGCCTCATGGATCGCGCGCTCAATGCGCTCCGTTACGATCGGATGAATGGCGTCATCCACAACAATCTTCACGACGTCGGCCGATGCCGATTGCGAAACGACAAACAGGGCCGCAACAAATGCGGTCCTGAGAAAACCGATCTTCCAGCTAAAAGAAAAACGCATAAATTCTTACCTCAAGGTTGTGGAGCCTGTGTCTTGCCAGCTGTGATATCGCGTTTCAAAGAGATAGCCACAGGATTATCCGGCTCAATGGCCAGAGCGTGCTCGACGTCCTGCACGGCGGCGGATGACTTGGCTTCCGCCAGGTCCACGCAGGCGAGCACCAGATAGGCATCGGCCGAAGGCTTTAACTTGATGGAAGCGCGAGCTTCATTGCGCGCGCCGGAGTTGTCCTGGGTGGATTCAAGCACGCGCGCCAGCCCGGTGTGAGCGTCGGCATTTGCTGGATCAAGGACCACGGCCTCACGAAACTGTTTTTCCGCTTCGCCGGCCAGACCGGAGTCGAGCAGTTCCAGGCCGCGCTGCACGTGAAAAGCCGCGTGGGTCGCCGCGTCAGAGTTTTGCAAGCGGGCTTCACTGGTGTTCTCTATTTCCTGGGCAAGCTGGCGGAACGACGATTCATCGTAATTGCGCGCGATTCGTTCCAGCGGCGGGTGAGAAGGCGAAGTGCCCAGACTCACAGCCTCCAGAAATGTCTTGGCTTCAGCGTCGGGATGGATCACCAACACCTCGCGCAATTCCCGGGCAGCGCCCGGGTTGTCACCTTCGCGCGCAAGGGCAACGGCAAGATTGAAATGATAGTCCGGCTCATTCGGATCTTCCTGCACGCTTTTCTCGAAATAGCCGCGGGCACGGCGATCACCTCGCCTCGCGCTAACCACGCCCAGGTTGTTATAGACCTCCGTAAGGGGAAGGCGGGAAGCCAGGGAGCGAAATGCGGCCTCGGCCTTATCCATGTGGCCGGAGTAGAAGTTGGCCAGGCCAAGATAGAACTGCGCTTCATTGCCCACGGGATCGTTTGCAGGAATTTTTGCCAGCCAGGTCGCGGCGGATTCGTAATCGCGCAGGTTGTAGTAACTCTTGCCCAGGTGCAGCGTGGCCAGCGTGTGGCTTGGTTCCAGCCGTACCACTTCCTTGAAGCGCTTGATCTTTTCCTGATCATTCGTGGCGATAATGCCGCGTACGTAGTTTTCCAGAGCATCCAGGCGAAGCGCCGGGAATTGCGCGATGAAATCCGCTTTGGCGATCCTGGTGTTCGGGTCAAGGTTGTGCAGCACGTCCCAGGCAAGCGCTGTCTGGATGGTAATCAGGTCAGCAACCGGGCCTGATTCGGTGAGTTCCGCGCTGAGCCGGAGCCGGGCCATATCAATCAGGCGCGCGCGAACGGTGAGGGCTCCGTTCTCAACGCGATAATCTCCCACCAGGACGTAGTCGGCATCGAGCTGTTGGGCAACCTGGTAAATGGTGGCGCGGGAGGGTTTGGCGCTGGCCGGGATGCCCAGACGGTCAAACGCGCTGAGACGGTCTTCGCGGGTCATCACGAAAAGCGGAGACGAGCTGAAGCGTGCGGTCAGCACCTCTGGGAATGCTTCGCCGACCCAATCAATGCCGGCGGTATTGGATGTGTTTTCAAAGGGTATGATCAGCAGGAGTGGACTGGAGCGCACCGGCCCGCTTTGCTGCTGAGAACACAAAGGCACCGTCAGAGCCGCCATCAACAGCAATGAGGAAACAATAGCAGCAGGTTTTCTCAAAGTAATACGATTATAGGCCACCCATATGCGGCCCTGCACGGAGAGAATCCAGGCTGGCTCGTGAGGCAAAGAATGGAGCGGGAGACCGGGATCGAACCGGCGACGTCCAGCTTGGGAAGCTGGCATTCTACCACTGAATTACTCCCGCTCTAGGCAAGGTGTGGCTGCCGAAATTGTAACACTTCGTCCAGCCTTCCCGAGCGGACTAAACCCGGCGTCGAGCCCGTTTGAGCGCTACTTTGATGGCGATCGCGACAGCCAGGATCAGTAGAACTATTCCGACCAGGGTTGCCAGAATGGAGCCAAGCACTAGCGCGGCCACAAGAATAGCCACGGCGATCACGGCAATGCCAACTCCGGCAAGCAGAAGGTTAAATCGCTGCCAGAAGGTCAGGCGCGGCGAAAGAACCGGCGGCCCGTCAGGCGGCCGTGAGGAAATCGTGATCTGCATCCGGCGATTCATGTCTAGCGGCAATTATAGATCTTCGTTATCGCGTCGAAGTGAATCGGCTCTCGCCCGCAAATCTTCAACCAGGACTTTTGGCTTACGCGGATTTTGCCTTCGCCATGTCCCGCACAATATCAAAGCGCAATCCAGACCAGCCGGGGCCGCGTCCTGGTTCGGATTTCCGCGCCATCCACACAAATGTGCTTCCATCAGCGGAGCGTGTGCGGCGGAAGTAGCGGTCCACCTGCACTCCAGCTCGGGATACGATGCGGTCGGCCACAAAGAACGGGTGCTGCGGCTCCAGAATCTCAGCATGTGCCTTCAAATTCACAAAGCCGCCGGAGGTGGCGATCTCCATTGTCCCCCTGCGCAGGAAAAGCTCATTTTGCGGCGATTGTACTGGAACCATGGGAATCCAGTTGTCAGGCACGGCGGTTTCAAGGGTGTAATAAAGATTGGGCCCGCCCGCTTTGGCGGTAGGCGGAGGCGGTGGAGGATCGGCCTTGATGCGTTGCAAGTAAAGTTCGTAGGCGTCCAGGGGCGAGTCCAGGTCGCCTTGAAGCTGGTGCTCAACCGCCCAGGCCATTGCAGCCAGTTCGTCACGCAGGAAGAGAACCTCTTCCAGCGCATCGGCGTCGTCCACAACGCCGAGCGTCGGAGCCATGGCGATAAAATCGGAACGGCGTCCTTCACCAGAAAGCTTGAACATCGACCACGGAGTCTCGCCGGCGTTTACCTGCGTTTGCTCTGAGGGCCGGATCAAAGTTCGAACGCCAAAGGTATCTGTAACCAGCAGAGTGGTGACTCGTTCCAGCGTTCCGATTTGCGTTGGAACCGGCACCCAGAACCAATCATTGCCGTAGACGAGAGCGAACTCCATCACCAAAAGCTTGGCCAGGTCCACGTGGTCTGCATCCAACTGGCCGAAATCGGTGACGGCATCTTCAAAATTCCACCAGCGTGAATCCGGCATGCCGCGAAAGACCACATGGTTAGGGAGAAAGTTGAAACTCACTGGTGTGATCTGAGCGGGGTTCGCCGTGGAGACCGGATTTGCCGGAGCTGTCTGCAAATTGAAGGAGTACCAATCGAGATGCCCGCCGGGAAAATCCGGCGCGTTCAAGAGAAGGTTCTCCTGCGGCACGGGTGAGCCAAGAGCAAAGTCATACTGCAATCGTTGTGATTGCCAGGCAAGATCCTTGGCGGGCTCAGTGAAGAGGGATTTACGAAAGGCCGCAAAGTCAGAGAGGACCTGGGCCATGCCTGGATTGGCGGCCTCCGGAGGCAAGGGGATCGCCGGAGGCTGCCCCTGCGTGACAGCTTGCACCGTCTGGTAAAGCGCCTCACCATCGGTCACGCGGCCGGAAGCAATAGAGCGAAAGCGCAGGCAATCATTGTTGGCATACGCGGTGTCTGGGGGTTTTTGGCTGATGGGAAAGGCTTTGCGGAAGGCGGCAATCACAGCTTCAGGGCCGGTAACCCCCTCCTGCCGCACTAAATTCTCAAAGTATTGCCCGGACTGCACCGAGCCGCGCATCTGAAGAATTACGGTTTCGCGCTCTACATGGGTCTCGACTGGAAGAGTGGCATCAAGCGGAGTTGTGTCGGCGTCATTTGGCCCGGGCCGGTAGGTGGTGATGCTCCGCTGTTCCACTCCCATGGTGGCCTGCACCGGAGTTCCGGCGTCGTCGCCCAGAAATTCGCCCATCTGCCATTGGCGCGTCAGAAACCACAGCGGGTCGCGCACCTGCGCCTGCAAACTGCGCTGCATGGAGCCTTCACGCGGCCGTGGTTCCAGGCGGGTCCAGGTAGTGATGGAAGGAATCCTGACGATTTCTTTAGCGAATGAACTGAACGGCACGCGAAAACTCCTTGGCAGTGGCGAAATTGGTTGACGGTGTGGCGCCTTGCAAGTTCAGGGCAAAATAAAGCGCGGGCAGAATCTGGCCGACCTCCTGCACGCTGTCCAGATCCACCGCGCGTATTTTCGTGAGCTCCAGCGCTTCCTGAAGAATGCCGGTGACCAGATCGTCATCCCATGCGGGCCTGCCGTCAGGACACACGGCCAGCAACAGCGCCTGCGGCGCGCGGGCCTTAGGCTCTTCATAGTGGAAAGCAACCGCGGCATTTTCCTGCGTCGAGGGAATACGCTCGGGCCACTCGTCGATCAGCAATCCGGCATAGGTGTTTTGATTTGCAGGATCGCCCTGGGTCAAACACGCGAAGGCAACGCCTCCCTTAGCCGGCGGTTTTGCCGGATCAATCCCAAGTCCGAGCCATTTGTCGCCAGCCACGGCCGGCAGTTGTCCAAGCAGTAATTGCGGTGGCGACACGGCCTGTGCGCCCAGAAGTTGGGCCAGAGAAATCGCGGCATCCAGCCGGGAGATGCCCGGCCGCACATGGGCAAGCTGGAGCAGCCAGCGAGCGGGCGACTGGGGATCAGAGGCTACCAGCATAGAAGATTGCCCGAATGCGGTTTGCAGCGAGGCAAAATCCGGTGGCGTAAAGCGTGGCAGCACGACGAAGTCTTTGCCGAAAACCGTGGTCAGCACGGTAATCAGATCGGCAGGCTGCGCGGTTGCGATGTTGATCTTGGCGGCGTCGTCCAGGCGCTCTTGCAAAAGCTTGGCAACCGAAGTTGCCTGATCGGCCAGGCGTGGATCAGGGCCGGTGCCGGAAAAGGGAATTGATCCCGCAACACCGAACAAACTGCATGCCAGCAGCGCATCGCGGACAGGATCAGGCGTGGCGGGCAGCCCGGCAGCTTTGGTCTTCAGGTTGGTCACCGCGGTTTGCAGATCTTGTGCGGCTTTCTGCGCGCGGTTGCGCAGTTCGGTAACAACCACCACTCCTCCGGCTTTGGCCGCTGTGACTTCGGGGACCGTCAGATCTTGCGGCGAAAACGGGCGTGCCGAAGAGATCAGCGTGCGCAGCGCCCGGGCGAGAAACAGAGCGTCTGGAAAGAAAATAGAGTCTGGTGGGGCAGTTGGCTGAAAATCAATTTGCACGTTCGTAGCGTCCGCCGAGAGGGCGGCGGCAAACACAATCCGATTCTCAAGCTCGCCCTTCTGCGCGCTCTGCCCTACATCTGCCATTGACAGCACGTCCAAAGGTCCAACCTTCAGGTCAGCCAGCGAGACCTGCTGAACGTGATCTCCTGTTGAATTGTGGTAGTGGACATCGCAGACCACTGTTGCAGGATCAGGCAAAAGCTGGCCAAGCCAGGCATCAAGCCATGGCTCGGCGGCTGCCCGAGCGTTCACCGGAACAGCGTTCCATGCCGCATTGATGGAAGGATTGCCGGCGAAAAGCAGGCCCACGCGATGAGTGAGATCTATTCCGCCGCGCGGCGTGTTGACCACTTCAGGGTCAGGCGGGCGCGCGCCCTTGGAGATGGCGTCCATCAATGTGCCAGCCTGGCCAAAGTTCCCGCGCATGATCTGAAAAACAGCCTCAGATACAGAGAGGTCTGACAGCGCGTCGGCATAATCGTCAATCGTTTGCAGCAGGCCGATCACAGAGTTCTGGTCTGAGCCCGGAGCAGGCAATCCTGCGCCCCAGTTTTGTCCGGGGATAAGCTGGCCAGCGTCCCAGGCTGTGCGCAGGGCAAGGCCATCTACCACGTTGGAGGCGGCGACCGACTCACTGGGATCGCTGGAAGGGGTCAGCTTGTTCGCGACAATTGGGAATCGATCGCGGAATGGCTGCGCATATTTGTCCAGATTCACTTGGTGGAGGCCGGTCTCAAAGAGGTAGCCAAGCAAGGCATTCAGGCTCTGCCCCTGCTGCACACCTTCCAGGAGCAGCAAGGCGTTGCGCACGCGTTCGGAGGAGAGATCGATGGAGAGCAGGCCCTCCTGACTGGTGCCTTTGTGCGTCATGTAGCCGTTGCGAAGCACAGCCGCGACCGATGCCTGGGTTAACGACGGCGCAAAGATAAATCCGCCGTTATCCTGCTGCGGCTGGACTGGGACTGGCAAAGTCACCTGCTGTTTGAGTGTGGCCGCCCGACGGGCATCGAGCGTGCGCACTGCCTCAAGCTCCGTGCCCTGGACGGCGGGCCTTTGCGTGGTCGCCTGCACTCCTTCAACCCAGCCAAAGCAACCGAGGTGAACGCCGTTCGCCTGAGCCGAGCGTTTGCCATTCAGCAGTGACGTGGCCACTGCGGTGGCCCAGACATCGAGCCGATGGCTGCATGAATCCAGCGTTTCCGTGAGCAGCCGGTCAAGCTCTGCAGTGGGGAGCGATGCCAGACGGTCAAGACAGGCACGCAAGTCGGCGAGCTGCGCGAATGGCGATTGCGGCGCAGGATCGAGGTTGAAGAGGTAGTCAGCCCAGCTCAAATGAGGATTGGGTATGGAAGGCCGGGCCAGGATATCCCAGGTGCTGACTTTGGGAAGTGCGGGTCCCGACGCCGTGGGTTGAACGCCGATGATCTCTTGTTCGCGCAACTGCGAAATTTGCAGGCGCGAGGCGTTGATCTCCGCGATGGACGCCAGTTTGGCATAGTCAAGCACCACTGACTGTCGCAGAATCTTGTAAAGCAATGCGGTCGGTTTCGGACCGGGGTAGTTTTCCGCGGCAATATCCCCTGGCGACGCCTGGCGCAGCCATTGAATGTAATTACCTTTATGGCCAGCGCCCAGATCGGCATCGGGCTTGAGCGGATCAGTCTCAGAGAGCGGGCCCGCTTGCACCGTGGGAAAAGGAACGGGAAAAGAAGTCTCGCCGAGACCCAGATGGATGACGCGCGGGTCCCATGCCTGGTAGTTGTATGAATCCAGCACAGCGCGTCCGCGGGCCAGATGTTGCAGCCACCATGGGTTGACGATGGGAACCTGTATGCCCTGAAAGGTGATGTAATTCCAGAGAAAGTCGTCGCCCAGCACCTGGCGGCCGCGGAAGGTCATGGAACTGGCGTCCATACCGAGAACCTGCGCAAGCTGCGCGTCTGGATCGCCGGAGTTCTGCATGTGTGGCGCAATGGTTGAACTGGCCAGCCAGGTCGGCCAGAGGCGCAGAAGAAAATCAACCAGCGCCGGCTCGAACGATCCTGCAAGGCGAGTGGGTTGCTTGGGATAGCGGCGCAGAGAGGTGACAGGGAGAACACCGTACGGTGTGCGTCCGACACGAAATGCGGGGACTGAACCGCGAGGAACGGCGTTCGACATCAGATACTGGCGGGCAGTTTCAATCTGCTGCGGCGTGAAAACGTCGGCCATCATCTGGCTGAAGAAATAGCCGAGCGTCGCCGGCCAGAGAGCGGTGAGCATGTCGTTGCCGTTGCGCTCGTCTGTCCCATCAGCCGAGCCCACGTGCGACAGGTTTGCCGGATCAATTCCGATCAGCTTGGCGAACGCGTTGCCGTCGGCGTTTGGGTCCTGAATCAGAGAGGCGCTGCGCTCAACGGCAAAGCTGATTTCAAAATCCAGGTCTTTGCGTGAATAGGCCGAATCAGCGTCGGAGGTGTTGTTGGTGGGCGCGCCCTGCGGGATCAGCGAAAAACCGTCAGTATAGTGATGCGCGGTGAGAAGGCCGGCAAAGTCGTCGCCGCCAGAAGCAGTCTGCGTGCGCAGGCCGTAAACGTACAGGCGTTCAAATCCGCCAGCCCGCTGTTGCGCGGTGAGTGGGGCTTTCAGTGCCATTCCCGCGGCGAGAGCCGCATCGAAGTCAATCAGCCACTTCATGCCGGGATCAACCGGTTGGCCGGGCGGGAAAGCGACATTGCTCGGCGTAAGGCCCACGGCGAGTCCCGGCGTAATCGGGCCGCCGCGAAAGACGGTTTGTTGCGTGCCGGAAACTGCCACGACGGTCCACGCATCGGGTAGGGCATCAGCTATCGCGGGCTTGGTCCACGAACCCTGCCGTGTCACGGGGGTGGGGTAGATCGGCTTGGGATTGGGATCACTCCCTGCGGGCGTAGGCGCGGCGGGTTGGAGCGTAATGTTGCTCGGCGTCATCATCTGGGCAATCCAGGCCGCGCGTGGAGAGCCATAGAGTGAAGCCAGCCCGCGCCATGGAGCTTTTGCGTCGTCGATGGAAGGTGGCGGATTGCCGGCTCGCCACACCGCGTCCCAGTACGTGGTGCCATCGACAATCTCCTGACTGGTCAGTTCCGGCTCATGGGAGTTGATGGCAATCTGGTCCGGATAAATCCGAATCCACAGCTCGGACCGCCCATCGGAGACATCCATGAAACGGGTTTCAATGTTTACCGGCAGAAAAAGCACTGGCGTCGCGGCGTCAAGCTGGTGAGGCTTGACCACCGGCGGCGGCGCAACCGGGACAACTGGCGCATTCGGATTTGGTTGTGTACTCATGGTGGTGGCAACATCAGGTCAGCGTGAATGAGGATGCGGAACGGCAGGCGCAAAAGGATGTACGCAGTCTGCGCGCTGTTCACACCCCAATTGTTGTTGGGATCGTCAGGACTGAAGTCCGGCCGCTTGGGGTCTCCGCCGCCGGGTGGAATGGAGACACGCACGGGATTCAAAGTCGATTTCAAAAAGTCGGGGACCTTCACGTTCTGCAACACAATGGAAAATACCTGTGAGGCAAGCCGCCAGGGGCTATTCGCAATCGTCAAGCCACGCGTGGTGTTTCCGAGATTGGGCAGCTTAAAAACGCCGCCAGCCGCTCGCCGGGCGCCGTCCGCGGGGACCTCAAAGTTCGTCCATGCCAGTTCGGCCCAGTGCGCGATGGGTGTGGCATCTTCATTCGGTTCAAGACCGAACCGCGGCTCGGAGGGCTGCTGCTGGAAGACAAAGAAGAATCCTTCGGGCGACGCGGTGGTGCCGCCGCGCGCATCCTCCAGGCTCAGGTTGAAGCCCAGGAAGGTGATGTCACTGGGAAGCGTGCCGCGGAAGATGGGGTAGCGTTCGTCGGTTTCGTCCAGCACCCGGGTGCCGTCGTCAGCGCGCATGGCTTTGCCGGCGTAAACGATGGCATTGGGGTAGCGCTTGAATAGTTCGCCACGCACCAGGAGCACCACGTTGTCCTGAACAATATCGGTGCGGTTGGGATGCTGGCCCAACGGAATTGGCTTGGGCCATGTATGAACCGGAGGGATATCTTTCAGCAATTCATGCAACGCTGCCGGGTCAGTGGGATCGCCTTTTTGCGGGACGTAAGCATTTACGTCCCAGAACTGGCGGAAATAGCTGCCGCGCTGGTCGGTGGGGTAGTCATTCCACAAGAGCTGCCGGGCCATCTCATGATTGAGCCCAACCATATAACCTTCGATGAAGGCGTGATTGGCGAGCAGAATTCCAACGGTATCCGGTGGAACAAGCTCGACTCCAGGAAGCACGTAGTCCGCCGAAAGATCCCGCAGGGGCGCGTACATCGGCTGCGGGAATTCCGGAGCCGCCATGATCTGTTCCAGCGGATCGAGAGCCTGCCAGGAAAAGCCTGGTGTAAACGAGATGAGAGAGAGCACGCGCTTGGGAACCGTCACGACGGGATCGAGGCGGGCCAGCAGTGTGGTCTTGAGCGACACTAGATCGAGAGCCGGTGCTACCGGGGGATCAACCGGGATTTCCTGATAAGCGGTAAAGAGATCAAGCGTTGCGCTGCGGAAGGCAGCAGCCTGCGCGGAGTCACCGCCGATGCCGCCCGTGGCTGGAGCAGTGCCGGGGGTGGTTACGGTGAAGCTGGGATTTGGCGGCGCCTGCGCGACCGCTGCCGGGGTGAATGCCGCTGGAGTCAGATCGTTCGCTGCCTGGGCCTGCTGCAAAAGCTTGTTGATGGCGGGCCACGCTGCGGCGGCTGCTGCGCCCGCTACCGCAAGCACGATAGCGGCCGCGCCTACTCCGGCAAAAACCCCAACCAGAACAACCACCACCAGAAGAAGAATCAATAAGGCGAGCAGAATCCACTTCCAATATTTCGCCAGCGTCTTGACCCATGGTGGGACAAGGTTATTGGAAATAGTGTCAATGGAAACCATACCGCCGGGCGGCTTGGGCGGCGGCACGATGGAAATATCGCCAGAGTTCACGCGAGTCAATAAGGCGGTGCGAGCGTTGGGCGATGTTCCCAGCCGCCGGCGCGGGCGGGTAACGCGACGGAAGGTTCCGGAAAGCAGCCGTTCGGGAACGCGGCTGCTTCTGATGCTGGCCAGGACCGTGCGCGGGCTGGCGAGAAGGCGCGCGTGCAGCGGCGCCGTGACCGTGACAAGAGTTTCAGGCAGCGCCGGCCGCAATTCATGAGCGTGAAGCTGCTGCATGGCGGCGCGGGCAAGCTGGGCCTGCCGCAACAATTCGTTGGCTTTACGAATGCCATCGACCTGCTGCCACGCCGACGCCATCAATGCCGTGCGCTCCTCCTGAATCACCTGCGTGCCCATGCCGGCGGCGCTGCGATTTCGCGGGTCAAGATTCAGATCGTTTACCCATCCAGAGGCTGTCCGGTCCACGCTTTGCACGGCAGCGTGCCAGCGGCCATAGATGGGTGGAGCAATCACGGGATCATCCGGGGCCGGGTTTGCGGGATCGTCCGTTGACGCGCTGGGATGATTGATGAACGTCTGAACATCCGTTTGGAAATTTGTTTTGTCCGGATCATTCCATTGCGTCGGCTTCGTGAGCACGCTGTGCAGCGCGCCTTCCAGACCGAGCGGCGGGCCGGCGGAGCTGATGTGGGGCGCTGGAGTGGTGACATCCATGGGCCGCTCGCCAACCTCGGCGGGCAGGATGCGGGGCACGAGCCTCCGCACCAGCGATTCGAAGTCGCCCTCATCACTGGTGTTGAATTCAAACGTGTAATAGAAAGGCAGGGAAAGCGGGGCATGCGTTGCGCTGGTCCATGCAGCATCCGTGGTGGCCATGCCGGAAACATCCTGGCCCAGTCCCGCTTGTCTGCCTATCTCGAAGGCGGGCACGAGAAACACGTTGTAGTGGGTTTCCGGATCGAGCCTGCGCGGGCAGAGCAGGCGGGAGATTACGTTGCCTGGCGAATTGCGCATGGAGTCAGAAAGGGGGACGTCACCGCTGATCTGGACGTGGCCCCAGTTGGATGAATCGGAAAGGTCCTGCAGCGCGGCCAGGGTTTGCACCTGGACTACGGGAAGGGGGTTCGGAGCAATGGAGGGGACTTTGAACTCATCGGGCTTCAGCGCAATTAGCGCGAGCCACGGCCTCAGGTGGTCGCCGTTGGGCGCTGCGGGGGTAAAGAGCCAGGGCAGATCGGGAGAATCGAATTCAATGCCGCAAAGATAGTTTGGCTCGTAATTGACGGTGAAGTTGCGCGGCTCGGTGCGAATGATATGCCGGGGATCGATGCCGATGACATCGCCCGGACCAAACATCTGCACCGGCATAGCTGTGGGCTGCACGGTGGTGGTTGCGCCACCCTTCTGGACATCGAGTGAGAGTTGCACGCTCAGGCTGGCGCGCCCGGGCAGAGAGCCGTTGTTATCGGGATTGCTCACGCTGGCCCCGACGCCGCGACGCGCCCAGCTCAGGAAGTGATAGCGTCCAAGAGGCGGATCACTCATGCCGTCACCTCATGCAATGGAAGAATCTGCAGGTTGCCGCTCTCCTCCGGGTGAAGAGCCAGATACGAATCGAGGGCCGCGCGCGCGTTGAAATATGTTCCCGAAGCCGACGTAATGTCAGTGCGCACAGAAAGGTCTTCCACGTGCGCCACCACATAGCTGGCGTCCTGGGTTGCAATTGCCGGCGCGCTCGCGCCTGCGCCGTACTTGAAGAGCCCGGTATTCTTCAACGGGGAGGCAAAACCTGCGCCCTGAGCGCAAAGCGCAAGGTGGATGTCCGCCCGCATGGAATAGAAGCGGGCAAAGCGGGAGAAGCCTGTGGGCACATCGATATAACGCTCTTCGTAGGTGACAGTGCGCGGGGAATCCGCGCCGGAGACGATTTCCGACGATCCAATATTGATCCCTGCATCGTAGCGCTCGAAACTCGGACGGCTGACTTTGTCGGCGTCACTCAAAGTCAGGAACTGGCCGGCGGCAAAATAATCCTGAAAGTTGTGTTTGTTCTCCTCATGACCGTCTATCTGGACGTCGCTGATGGAGAAGAAATTTCCGTCGGAAGGCGTCGCATTGCCGTAACGCGTGATCTGGAGATCCAGTGGAACAACGTTTTCGCGGACGCTCAGCGAACCTATGGGATGAACACGAAGCGCTTTGTCGTCGGGCTTGGGCGTGGAAAGCGTGACCGCCTGCGTGGTCCGGTCGGGCAACGCTGTGCTCCAGTTGCGCGGGTCCTGGAAGGCCGCGAGCAGATCCGGCAGGACCGGCTTCTGCGGCAGAATTGCCGGAGTGCTGTCACCCCAGCTGATATCCAGCGAGGCGCTCACGCTGAAAAGGAAAACATCGATGGTGGCGTCGCCATGGAGATGCCAGGGGCGGGGGCCGGAGAAAACGCCGTTCACGGTGAGGCCGCAAAGACTGGCGCCCTCAAACGAGACATCGAATCCTGCGGAGAAATCAAACTCGAAGGAAAACGGCGAGAAGATGATCAGGACGTCAAAGCCCAGATAGCCATGAATCGTGAAGCCCGCGGCAGAGGCGTATGCTTCCACGTTGGAGCCGAACTGCAGTGAATTTGATGTGACCGCGAAATAACTGTTGGCGCTGATACGGGGATTGTCGCCGTCGCCGATGCTGACGGTGAGGCGGTGCAACTGCGGCACATCCAGCCCGGCGGTGCTGAAATGGGGGTTGAAGCCTCCGAGAGAGAAGAGGAAATTGGGATTATCTCCCCACGAGAGCCGCAGGGCCAGGTCGCCAGCCAGCGAGAAGATCAAAACGCGCGAGTCGTAGAGTGAGCCATCGATCGAGAGCGTCTTGGCGCCGAAATCGAGGATGCCGAGCACGTCAATGTGCAGTTCAATCAAAGCGGCTTCCGTGGTGGGCAGCCCAGCATCAATCAGTCCCAGCAGTACCAGACGTATGGGGTCCGGGACTTCCAGAATCACTCCGACGGCTAGAGTGATCAGAGTTGGCGTGCCCCAGCCGATCTCCAACATGGGGCCAAAGAGATAACGGCCCTCCGCCGGCGGGAAAAAGTTTTCAATGTTGCTGATGATTTGCGGCGCGTTGGCAATAGGATCGGGCGGGAAGAGGACCGAGTTGAGCGTGTGCGCGCGGAAGCCCGCATGCAACGCATCAGTATTCATAGTGCGATTCACACCGCCAAGCCCGCCCACGCCGTTGAGGGTGAATCCAAAACCAAGCTGGATTGGCGGGAAGTCAAAGGTAATGATCAGCAGGAAAGAAAAGCCATGGGAACCATCGGGCAGGATGGTATCCAGCACGCCGATGATCTTGACTTGAATGATCTCGGCCAGAGAAAGATCGAAAACGCCGGCGTATTGACCCTTGTCAGGGTTGAAAGAGATGTAACCGCCGCCCGCCACAACGCCTGCATCAATCGCGAGCCCCAGACCGTTGGGTGGCTTGAAGGAAATGGCAAGATCCGCAGGGCCAAGATTGCCGCCGTGGTCAGGAAAAGTAATCAGTCCCTTGACGCCGACGCGGTCGACGGAAGCTTCAATAGGGCCGAGGGTGAGTCCAAGTGCGGCAGAGATTTCGATGGGAAGTCCGCTACTGCTTGCTCCCGCGACCAGGTAAAGGGTTGGAAGCGTGATAGGCCCAAGCGTCAGGTGCAGAGGCAAATCAATTTCCAGCTGTGCGCCACCGGTAATGTGTATCCCGGTATCTGGGGCCCAGCTGATGCCAAGATCAAAGCCCGCTTCAACATGCACTCCGGAGAGCACCGTGGCCAAAAAGCCATCAGCATTGGACATGTCGATGACTACTTTTCCGCCCTTGATATTGACCTGGATGGTCGGTTCAGCCGTGGCGGTTCCGGAGCCGGAATCCCAGGTGATTTTGACTCCCATGCCAAAGGTGAAGGAATCCGTTTGCAGTCGGCTGCCACCGGTTTGTCCGATGATGATGATGGGATGCGTCGCATCCGGACCCTGAGCGATGAGGTCGCTTTCAAGTTGCGCGGTCAGCGCAGCCGAGGGATGGAAAGTTACGTTGGCGGGAGGAACGATCGTTGCGGCAAGGCCGCCAGCCAGTGTCCCTGTTGCGGAGATGTGGATCGACCAGACTCCGCCCAGAGGAAAAGTGAAATCGAAGCCGCCGGGCAAGATGGTTTTTAGTGTGGCTTTGATGCCCGGGGGAACGGTCTGAACCGAAAAGGTGGATGAATCCAGCGCGGGCGGAGTGCCAGGCACGAGCACTGCCGAGGAGACCCCCAAAAGCTGCATTGATGTAACCAGCCTGGGAATCAAAGACGTACCGTCGAACCCAGGGCTACCCCACTGATACAGGGATTGCAATAGTTGGTCCGGCTTGGTGAACAGGTCGCCGAGCCTTGATAGTTGCAGCTTGCGCGTCACGTAGGGAGGGTGAGTGGGGTCGCCGGAGACTCCGGGGTTGCGAACGTAATCAAGAACGCCTAATAGATTAGCCGCGCCAACAACACCTGGTTGAAGCTGCTCAAGATAGGAAATCAGCAGATAGCTGAGCAGATTCGATGCCAGGTTCTGGGCGAAGGTGGAAACCTCTGCTGCGTTCATGCCGGGCAGAGACCCGGAGATGGTGTTGAGTTCGTTTCCGATCTGCTCGATGGCGGTGATGATTGCGCCGATTTCCTGGATCAGTTGAACGCCGGCGGAGAGAATTCCCGATTCATCGTCACTGTCGATCGCATTGGCAAGCTGGGTAAGAGTGGCGGGGAGCGCGCCAGCAGCAGTTCCGCCGGCCGTCAGGGCATTCACAAAGCTGGGCTGGAGCAACTGCGGAGGAAATTGAAGGCCTAACTCCGCGAACAGCTGAATCACCTGACCGGACGAAAGGCGGTCCTTCAGCGGCTGGAGCGCCAGTCCAACCTGCTGGGCGATAGTTTCGAGAGTGCCTGCTTGTCCCGGCATGCTAATCAATCTCCAGATTGCGAAGGACTTCCAGACTCTGTGGATAGGTCAGACCAGCCAGGCCTCGTAGCGGCGGCCCGTAAACAGCAATGTCGGCAGCCAATTCCGGGCTGCCATAGCGCTCGAAGGCACATTGGAGTCCATCCAGGCATTGTGCCAGGGGCTTGCCATCAATATCGACAGGCAGTGCATGAACGGGTGATTGAATTGCCTGGAAAACAGTCTGCAAGATCTGTGGCCCGCCGTTGCGTTGCCAAGCGGTGGCGACCCGGCGGTTGTTATTGACAAGTTTTGCGACTTCGGGAAAATGTCGGCGAAATAGCCGCGCGTATCGCTCGCCGGCGGGAGTAGCAGCCATATCCAACTCCGCCTCATGCAGCCGTTTTTCCAGCGGAGAGGAAGGCAGCGCCAGTGAATTCACCGATTCCGCATGTGCCGATGCCGATCCACCCTCTGTGGTTGAAACAACTCGAATATCATTCAACTGAGTGGCTGTGGCAACCGTGATATCGAACGCAGCCTCGATCTGCTGAATCGGAGTGGCATAGATTGTCCGGCCGTTACTGGCAAAGAGGATGCCGACGATATCGCCGGAAGAATTGACTATAGGAGAACCCGAGTCTCCGTTATAACCAAACGGATCCGGACCGGTTGGTTCAATAGACATGACGTCTGTGTAATAACGATGTAAAACGTCGGCGATGTTTCCCGATTTTCGGGTAATTCTATCGGGGAGCAATCCGTCCACGTGAAGGTACTGGACCATGCCGTCGGTGACACCAGTACTGAGGCCGCGCTTTTTGACTGTGTAGGGCAGTTCACTATCCGCAATGGCATGGGAGCCATGCACGAAACCAATCTCGGCGACTTCGGCCAAATACTTCTGTCCCGCATCGAGATGAATAAGAGCTACGTCAACATCCAGGCGCGCCCGGATGACTCGCCCGATCCTGTGATCACAGCAGCGGCTGCATTTGGACGAGAAGCTGTTGTCAGGCTGGCCCGCCCGTATGTCACTTGAGATGATGCATTCAACTTCCTGAACGCCGGTCACAGTAACCTGAGCGCCCGAGGCGGAGGCGCCTACGCCCGAAATGGCAAGCCCGGTGAGACTACTCGCCAGAGAATTGGCGATGTCGCTGAGAGCCTGGTCCTCGGTCAGGTTTACAAACGTGCCGAATGAATGATTGATGCCGCCAACGTTGCCGTTCACGTAGATGCCGTAATCATTGCCAGATACCTTGCCGGTCAAGGTAATGACATTGGCGCTGGAAATGGAGGCGTGCAGGTCGGATTTGGGATCTGGTTTTTGCGGTTCGTACACGTTACATCGCGCCAGCACAATGAAGGAGGCGCCCCAGGTAATCGTTACCTGAGCACCGGAGTGGGTTGAGGTAACTCCTGGATTCGCCAGCCCGTTGATCCAATCGGAAACTTTGGTGGCGATTTGGGCGAGTGTTTCAGTAACCGGAGCGAAGAAAAACTCGAAGTTCTGTGAAGGACCCGGCCCGGCCGGCATGACATCCAGCAGGAGTACGATCGCAGAGCCGGCGGTGGCGCTACCACTGAACGTGATGGTGCGTTGATCGGGGCTTACGTCGACGCCAAGGTTAGTGGTGTCGCCGCCCCAAGCCGCCACTACATGCTGGCAGGTGAGGGCAACGACTTTCGGCTGTGGCTCATTGGTTTTGGCGATCAAGCTGAGCGTGCCCCAGCCAGCCGGCCCCCCGGCCTGAACCTTGATTCCGCCTGATAAAGCCGGATTGTTGCGATACTTGTGGTCATCGAGAACAAAAACTCTGGCTCCCGTGACTTCCGCGGTGTACCCGCTGCCGGGCGTAACGGTGACCTGGTTGCCGCTGGCACTGGCTGTCACCGCGGAGAAACTTACAAAAGTCGCCCAGACCTGAATGTCGTTGGCGAACTGCGAAGCCATCCGCGCGAGCGACATCGTATCGGAATCCTCAAGCTGCGGGCCTGTGGTCTGAATAAAAGTATTGAAGTCTTGCCGGATTCCTCCGCTTGGCGTGATGGAAAAGTCAAGCGCAGCCAGGAGGCCAATACCTGGGGTGTCTTTCCCCGCCAAAGTAACCACATGCTTGTCAGGACTCACGGTGATGGTCAGGTCGGTGGGATCGCCGGTGCGATCACTCAGAAGCTCCGGAACACGCTGTTCGATGATGTCGGTTTTGACGCCGTCGATCTCCGCCGGCACCACCTGCCCTGTGGGGAGGTTTTGCAAAGGCTTTTTCTTGATGACAAAGACTGCAATGCATCGTTCAGGCGTGCGCTGCCCCTGCACCATTTTGAAGCCAATACCTACGGCATGAACACCGGGGATTGCCAGCAACCGCGCCTGCGCGGCTTTCTTCACCGACAAGATTCGGTCAAGGTCGTTCATTGGCGAGAATCCCTACGGCGCATGAATGACAGCTACATTCATTCACTAGACATGAGATACAGATATAAGCCGCTAATTCAGCGGGAAGGCAAGCCAAGGTCCCGTGCACAGCGCGCTTGCATTCTTGCTTAAGGAAGCGCCGGGCTGATTTGAAATTACGGGCAAAAACAATACTCCGAACCTGCAGAATTGCAACCTGGTGATGAAGTGCAGATCCAGGGGAAAACGTTACAACCGGATCGTAAAAACTTGCGCGTACAGCCTTGCGCCTCAACACATTTCGTCACACTCAACCGAGGCGGCTTAACGAGAAGCACCTTCCGGCAAAGGAAAAGAATCATTCTTGGCCCATTCCAGAACTTCACCATAAGATTTGGTTGTGAGATCGATGATCTCGGCGGAAATCGTTTTCAGATCCGCGACCAGCGTCTGGCTGCCATAACGGGCCAGGACACGGCTCATGGCGGCAATGCGATCCGAAAGCGGGGCCCCGTGAACAAACTGTGCCATGGGCCGCTCGGGCGATTGGATTGCTTCCACGAGAGCCCGAAAAAGATCGGCGGTTGAAAACCGCTGCCAGACCGCGGCAATTCGTTTCTGCGTATGGATGAGCGCCCGAATTTCAGGTAAATGCCGGCCTATCAATTGACTCAAGTTTTGCCCCATGGGAGTAGCGAGCATTTGATCACGAGCACCGCGCAGCAGTTGCTGTTCTTCCGCAGTCGGCTGGAAGTTTCCAACGGCAACCGGTTCGGGCTGCTCTGCTGAGAACGCATGAACTGCGGGAGAGGGTGAAGCAGATGGCGCCGGCGAAGCGGCATGAGCGGTGCCGGTGAGAATCTCAAGGTCCCATCTGGCGCTATAGGCGCTAAGAATGCGGTCAATGCGGCTTACAACCGGGGTCGACACTCCCTGGATCATCTGCAGTCCGAAGAAGAGACCTACCATTTTGGTGTTCGAGTCCACTACCGGAGAACCGGAATCTCCCGGCTGCCCGAATTGGCTGGTGGACGGATCAGGGTGCACCGTGATGGCGGCGTGATAGGTCCATAAAGACGAAATTGCCCCCTGCGAACAGGGAAGAAAATCGTCGTGAGATACGTCCACGACAAGACCATGGCGTACTTCACCTGTTTTGTAGCCGCGCACTCTCACCGGTTGGCCGCCGAGGGCATTGAGCTCGGTTGTGGTGAGCGCACCGTTTGGCCCGCCGATCTCCTGTATCCAGGGGTTCGCGTCGACACATTTATCTATTTCGATGACCGCTGAATCCGGATCTTTGCTGGCATCGATCACTGTTCCGAAAACGGTGGCCCAACATTTGGAGCAGCAGGATTCGTCGGCGGAATCGTCCGGCTGCCCGATTCGGCGGCCCGCCGCAATCACCGCCGCAGGTTCTTCACAACCGGTTACAACATGGGCGGCGGTTAGCGCCACCTTTTTGCCGGTCGTTCTTGACCGCGCAAGGCACCCGAGGGTTCCGAAAAAAGGTGTCGTGGTGGTTGAAGTCGGGGTCGGGTGCTCCACCTTGGTCCACCCGATTTTTGAGCCTCCCACGAGTGGCCTGTACCGGGTGTTATCTTCCGTACATCGCTGCCCTAGATCAGCTTCACGAACGTCGGTCTTAATGCCCTCGATTTCAGAGGGAATGACCTCCTCGACAGGTAATTCTGCCGCAGAACGCTTCTTATAGAGGTAAACAACGAGTGCCAGCTCGTTGGTAGGCCGTCCGCCTACAAATTTGCAGCCCACCCCCACGCCGTGAACACCTGGTATCTGCCTCAGTTGCTCGCGCAGTCTCTCTTTGAGCTCAATGGCACGGGATACCGCCTCGGCATCAGATACCTGCATGTTTTTCTCCGAACAAGATGAGAGGGGCCCGGAACTTCGGTACGCAGAATACGCCGAAATACAAAAATCTCAACCCTCATAGTGCTTGTCGAGTAGTGAGCGTTACGACCGAGGCCCATAAAAAGTCCAGCCCTGACGAAGGCGCGCGAGGGAGCGATGCCTTCCAGAATGTCAAACCGGCAATGGAAAAAAGGGGGCCTCACCGCGAATTGTCTTGAAATCTCTGCCACTCTTAGTAGAGGGTCTAACTCACCCAACTGAAACGAGTTGTCGGCTGGATGAGTGATTTCTAATCGGGCAGCAGGTGATGATAGGGAGCAAAACAGCTTTGACTCGGTCCAGGCCCTTGGCTTCGAGAAATAGAACAGGATTTTAAGGTCGTTCCAGGACGCTTTCTGCCGATTATCTTTAGGAGAGTGTGGAAAACCGGTTAGGCACACGTTCGCCGGGATTCAGGAGGTCGGCGCTTTGGACTGTGAAAAACAAGACATCTTACGAGCAAAAAGCGAGATAATTGCCCCTACATTG
>DASTPO010000191.1:0-6422 GCA_035762225.1 Candidatus Angelobacter sp. | reverse complement strand
CGGGTGGATGGATCGGTGGGGATCATTGTGGCGGCGCACAATTCCCTCTGTTCGAACCATATTTTTCTGGCCGGGAATGAAGAGCAGCGCAGGAAATATATTCCCAAGCTCGCCACCGGGGAGTGGATCGGCGCGTGGGGGCTCACCGAACCCGGCTCCGGATCTGATGCCGGCGGCGCCCGCATGAGCGCGGTCCGCAAAGGCAAAAAGGGCGGGTGGGTGCTGAATGGCACCAAGACCTTCATTACCAACGGCTCCCACGCCGATGTGGCGGTGGTCATCGCCGTCACGGACCGCACCGCGCACACGCACGGTCTTTCGGCCTTTATCGTGGAAAAAGGGACCAAGGGATTCCGTCCCGGCAAGAAGGAAAACAAGCTGGGGCTGCGCGCCAGCGATACCTCAGAACTCATCTTTGAAGATTGCCACGTTGCGGAAGACGCGCTGGTGGGTGTGGAGGGCCAGGGTTTTGTGGATTCCATGCGCATCCTGGACGGTGGGCGCATTTCGATTGCCGCGCTGGGCCTGGGCATGGCCCAGGGTGCGTATGAGGCGGCGCTCAAATATTCCAAACATCGCAAGCAGTTCGGCAAGACCATCAGTGAGTTTCAGGCCATCCAATGGAAGCTCGCCGACATGGCCACTGAGATCGACGCGGCCCGCCTGCTGACCATGCGCGCGGCCAGCATGAAAGACGCCGGCATGAAGACCACGCAGGAGTCGTCGATGGCCAAGCTGTATTCCGGCGAGATAGCGGTTAAATGCGCCAATGAATGCGTGCAGATCCACGGCGGCTACGGCTTCATCAAGGACTATCCCGCGGAAAAGTTTTATCGTGACGTCAAGCTGTGCACCATCGGCGAGGGCACCAGTGAAATCCAGCGGCTGGTGATCGCGCGACAATTGCTGAAGGATTGATTCTCTGAAAATTCTGCCCTCGAATCGAGCGCCATTTTTGTCCTTCGGGACATCTGCGGACATTTTTCTATACCGGTCAAAGCTCGCGGAGATCATGAGATAATGCATCCTGCCGATGCCAACACGAAAAGAGTTGCAAGATATCTCTCGTCTGCGGTTGCGCGAAGCAGAGTCTCTTTATGCTGCCCAGCTTTTTGATGGTTGCGTTTACTTATGCGGGTATGTTGTGGAAAGCGCTTTGAAAGCGTGCATTTGTCGCACACTCAACATGACGGACTATTTGGATACTCATCGCAGTTTGGGAAAGGCTTTCAGGTCTCACGATTTTGACGAACTCTCGATTCTTGCTGGGGTCAAAACTCAAATTGATGCAAATCGCAACAACCCTTTATGGGTCAACTGGAGTACTGCCACTGCATGGAAACCTGAACGTAGATACGAGCCGCCTGGAACTTACTCGGCAGGAGACGCTGAAGATTTATTGAATAGCATTAGAGATAACCCAGATGGAGTGTTAACTTGGCTTTCACAACGGTGGTAAGCGGTCAATTTTACGAGCTGATGATTGCTGCGATTCGTGAAATCGCTAAGCGAAAGGGATCTTTCACGCTTGTGATGCTTCTGCCGTCCAATACACGTGAGGCTCAGTGGGATGCTGTGTTTAGCGCGATATGGCTCGATCCGCTGAGCATGAGAGAAGCGGTGAAGAGTATGTCCGAAGAGCTTGATCGGACATTACCTGACGGTGCATTCACCAAAATTCAGCGCGTTTCAATCTTACGGACCACTGAATCTTTCGTCCGTGAAGTCACCTCGGACCTCACGATTCCAATCACGCCAGGTACGGCATATCGTGTTCAAAGCTTCGCTTTTTCGCGTTTCGGAGTTGATGAGGCCGTCATTTTGGCCGCGGATCCGCCTTCTCAAGCACACACGCAAGGCTCAAAAGTAAATAATTCGCGGTGATGCCGTCTTTGGAATAACAGAAAGTTTCGACGGTCCCTTGCGGCTTAATTATCAATGTCCAACAACCTCCAACCTTGGGTCGATCGCATCCGCGCCGGCGACGTGCGCGCGCTGGCTCGCGCCATCAGCACCATTGAAGACAACCGTCCGGAAGCGCGCGAGCTGCTGAAAGCGATCTTCAACTCCACCGGCAAGGCGCGCGTGATCGGCCTGACCGGCGCTCCCGGCGCGGGCAAAAGCACGCTGGTAGATCAGCTGGCCCGCGAATATCGCAGGCAGGGGAAGACGGTTGGCATCATCGCCGTGGACCCGACCAGCCCGTACACCGGCGGCGCCATTCTGGGTGACCGTATTCGCATGCAGGCCCACCATGCCGATCCCGGAATCTATATTCGCAGCATGGCCACGCGCGGCAATCTTGGTGGGCTCGCGCGCGCCACCACCGACGCCGCCACCGTGCTGGACGCTGCCGGAAAAGACATTGTGCTGATTGAAACCGTGGGCGTAGGCCAGGATGAGATCGATATTGTGCGTCTGGCCGACGTCACGGTGGTGATCCTGGTCCCCGGCATGGGCGACGACGTTCAGACCATCAAAGCCGGCATCATGGAAATTGCCGACATTTTTGTCATCAACAAGAGTGACCGTGACGGCGCGGATCGTGTCGAGCGTGAGATTCGCTCCATGCAGAGTCTGTCGGTGCGCGCAGACAAATGGACCCCGCCGATCGTCAAGACCGTGGCCATGGACGGCAAAGGGATTCCCGAGCTGGCCGCTGCAATCGTGAGTTACGAGCAGTTTCTCCAGCAGAAAGACCTGCTGCTCAAGAAGAAGATTTCCAGCTGGCGCGAGCGGCTGATCGAAATGCTGCGCGACGGCCTGCTGGAACGCTTGCTGAGTGAGCGCCTGCCGGAAAGTGAGATTGCGCGTCTGGCCGCCGATATCGCCGAGCATAAGCGCGATCCGTATTCTCTGGTGGAGGAGATCGTCGGTGGCTTCGAAGGACCGGCTCACCGCGGAGACGCGGAGGCGCGGAGAAAAGAAGAATTAGCGGTCTATTCCGCCACCTCAAACTCCGCGGTTGTCGAAGTTCCTGGGCGTCATTTTCCTGGTTCGGTAATTCAAGGCGATTCATTGATGATTCTCTGCAATCTCGCTGGCTCAATCCATCAACGCGCACTTCACTCGAAGGATGCAGTATTAATCAGTGAAGCAACGGAGTTGCTCGATCTGCTCCAAAAGCGGCTTCAGCACTATGAGTCAACACTTCAGCAACATGGAATTGAATTGCCGTACCCAAAGACGTCTAAGCAATGAAGACGGACAGACAGGAGCCCGAAACATCATGCACACCATTGACCATCTCGGTATCGCCGTCAAGTCGCTGGCGCAGGCGCGCAAGTTCTATGAACAACTGGGGCTGGAGGTCGTGAGCGAAGAGACCGTGCCGCACGAGAAGGTCAGGACGGCCATGATCCCGCTGGGCGAGAGCCGCATTGAGCTGCTGGAAGCCACCGGGCCGGATTCCGTGATTGCCAAATTCGTGGAGAAGCGCGGCGAAGGGCTGCACCACGTCGCCATCCACGTCCCCGATCTCACCCAGGCGGTGGAAGAGTTAAAAAAGACCGGTACGCGCTTTGTGTCGGAAGAAATCAAGATCGGCGCCGGCGGCCATCTCTATGTTTTTGTGCATCCCTCCAGCACCGGCGGCGTTCTACTGGAGCTTGTTCAGGACGTGCCCGAAGGCGTCTAGCTTTTTCTTTGGCCCGAACAGAGCGAAAGAACCTTATCATCGCAAAGCTTCGGGATCCCATCCTCTTAGCGACACATCACGGGATTCAGGTCGGCGGGCTTCTGGGCCAAAAAGGTTGTCTTCAGACAATGAGCACCTTTCCCGTAGAAAAAGAGGAACACGCAGCATCTACCCAACTGCAGCCAACTAAGGCCAGCATCAAGGCTTTGCAGGAACGGGCAAGCGCCTGATTCGTGGCTCGCCAAAGTAACGATTGAGCTCTAACATTCACCATCATTAGGCAGTAAAATCCGCAACCGGGAGCAGCAGACATGACCACACGGCATCTGCGTCACGGGCTCTGTTTCATCTCTCTGTTTTTAGCCACTTCCATCACTGTCTTCGCGCAAGGCACGTCACTCACGGTTGGGCCGCTCACGGTATCCATTCCCCCGGGGTGGACCAAGCAGGAATTCTTCGGGACCATCAAGTATTATTCCCCCGACTCCACGCCGCAACAGTTTCTGAGATTGCAGTTTCTGCCCTCCGAAGAAACCTCGCAGGACGTGCGCCAGCGTCATTCCACGATCATAGGAAACCTCTCCGGCATCATGCGCCCCGGCACGTCGCCGCAAAACGGCGTCACCGGCAACTTCATCTGGTCAAAAATTGAGGTGCAAATGCCAAACAATCCGCCCGAAACTATGATCTGGTACAGCGCTAAGGCCGGGTCCACGTACGTAGCAGTTGGCCTGGAAACATCGAGCCCGGACCTGCTTGCCCGGAACCTTCCAGCTGTCAACGCCATGCTGGCGCGCGCCTCTCTGAAAGGCGCATCCGCGCCCTCCGAATCCTCCAACGCGCCTGCCAGTTCCGGCAGCACGAGCGCTGCTGCGCCGGCTGCCCAGGGTCTCGCCTCGCTCGATGACTATATTTTTTCCGTCCCTGCGGGCTGGGCTGCCCAGAGACTGTCGGATGCCATCATGCTGTCCTCGCCTCTCTCCACCACCAATGAAAAGTGCCTGATCTATCTCATGCCGATGCGGCCCGCGGGTCCCGATCTGCTTCAGGACGCTTTCACCGCGTTTCGCGAGGTGTGGCTGGGCAACTTCGTGCTCCGCAACCAGACACCTGCCGGCTTCGCCTTCCCGGAAGCGGTCGTGCATGGCTCTTCCGGGCAGGGATGGGATTATGTCATCGTGAGAAAGGGCATCGCTCCTCGTAACTCGCAGGAGAGCCGCCTGGGCTTTGTGATGGTGGCAAAGCTCGACAATCGCCTCGCTGTTATCTCCGGCCTCTCCAAAGATCCGCTGGTGAGCGCCTGCATGGGAGAGAACATCGCCTCCACCGTGTGGCCCAGGTTTTTCTACAGTCTCGGCTTCAAGAGTTGGCCATCCCGAGACCAGACCCAACCCTTGCGCAAACTTCTGGCCGGTGAATGGATCGCCGCCACCGCCACTGCCGGGGACATGATTACCTTCGCCGGCAATGGCCGCTTCGCCAATGCTGCCGCAGCGCAGCAGTATCACCTCGGCACAAATGAGTTGATTACAACCACGCAGGCATATTTCGGAAACGGGAGCTACACGCTGCGGGGCAATGCCATCACCATGAAACAGGACGATGGAAAAACCACTCCAGGCTTCTTCCGCATCGAGCAGGAAAGTAAGGACGACGGCCGCACCTGGGCGGATGCTTTCTACCTCATGCGCACCAGTTCGGTCGACGGCCAGGAGTATGAGTTGCGCTTCAAGAGAAATCGGTAAAGCACTCGGCCAGGAGGAGAATGATTTGACGGCCGCGCATAGGCGCACGTAGTCTCCAACTATGCCGTTGCGACGCGTGGCATTTGTTCTTTCCCTCCTGGTCAGTTCCGCACTCGCTGAGCGAAGTTTCGGTCAGAATCCTCGGGCGCCAGTCTGCGTGGCTTTTTCCGCAGCCGGCGCCCTGGCCACTGGAACGCTCAACGATGACGAATTGGATTCCCGGCTCAGCGTCCCGGGAGTCGCTGATGTAATCACGCATACAACGATCGCCGGCGCCCGGGGATGCGAGCAAGCCTTCAGCAATGACGGTAGGTGGCTGGCAACCGTCGTCTCAGGCAACGACCTGGCTGTCGTAATTCGTGATGGCAAAACAGGGACCCTATACAAGCAGTTTTCTTCGCCCTGGCGGCAGACGGACAAGCGTCCTCTCGAGTCGGCATACACATCGCCTTTCTTAGCGGGATTTCTCTCCGACAATTCTCTGCTCCTCTGGCGTTACGTTCCGCGGCCGGTCACGGATCGGTTCGATCCGCCGAATCTTGACCTGCACGCGCAACGCTGGAGCGTGGATGGCGAAATACTTTCTGAGGTCAATCTCGGAAACGTGGACTCCAGTCCGCGGGGAAGCGGGCCGATCTTCGCCCGCGGAACCGGCATGGTGTGGTTGCCCGAAAAATGCGGCTCCATTTGCTATAAAACAATGAAAGTCTCCGGAACCCAGATTGAAGAAACCGGCAGTTTGACGCGGCTGGAAAACCTGGCAGCGCCGCCTGCGCTGCTGCCCGGCAGGAATGAATTGCTTGCCGTGGTGGGAGCGCAACGCACCAGCCAGGAGGCAGCTTTCCTCGATTTGTCAGGAAGCGTGCAAAAACAAGTCACGCTGCCGCACTTTCCTAATCTTTTCCGGCCGCTGGTGCCGGACTGGTTTTACGCTTCCCAGCCTGAAATTTCGCCCGATGGAGAAGTTGCAGCTGTGGCCCGAACGCGTGTGGCCTGGGTGCTGGTGGATACGGACCGCGATTGGGGTAGCGAGATCATCG
>DASTPO010000190.1:0-4830 GCA_035762225.1 Candidatus Angelobacter sp. | reverse complement strand
CGATGAATTCTTCTTCCTGGCCGCGAGTCCGGCAATGAAGCAGATTCGGGCGCAGGCCGCCCTCATCGCGAAGGTCGACGTTCCCGTGCTGGTGCTGGGAGAAAGCGGCGTGGGCAAGGAAATTCTGGCGCGGTTGATCCACAAGATGTCAGTCCGCGCGCACCGTTCCATGGTGAAGGTGAACTGCGCGGCGCTGCCGGCCGACCTGCTGGAAAGCGAACTGTTTGGCTACGAAGCGGGCGCATTCACCGGGGCCAACAAGTCCAAGCCGGGAAAATTCGAGATGGCGCATAAGGGCACCATCATGCTGGATGAAATCGGCGAAATGAGCGCGGGGCTGCAGGCAAAGCTGCTGCATGTGCTGCAGGACGGCACCTTCTCCCGCCTGGGCGGACGGGCCAATATCACCGCAGACGCCCGCGTGCTGGCGGCCACCAACATCGACGTGAAGCGGGCAATCGCCGATCACACGCTGCGGGAAGACCTTTACTATCGCCTGAACGCGTTCACGCTCACCGTGCCGCCGTTGCGCGAACGCCGCGAAGAGATTCCCGTGCTGCTGCGTTACTACATGCAAAACATGTCGCGGCAGTTCGGCAAGAACGCCCTGCCGATCTCCGACCGGCTGGTGCAGGAATGCCTGCGTTATTCATGGCCGGGGAACCTGCGTGAGCTGGGCAACCTGGTGAAGCGGTACCTGGTGCTGGAAGACGAAGCCATGTTGCTGGACGAACTCCAGGCCAAGGGCAAAGAAGGCGCGGGCGAACTGGACGGCGCGACCTCACCCGGCGCCCAGGGCGGACTCAAGACGATGATGCGCAACCTGAAAGACGATGCTGAAGCGCGGGAAATCCAGCGCGCGCTGGAGGGGGCAAACTGGAACCGCAAAGTCGCGGCGAGCCAGTTGAACATCAGCTACAAGGCGCTGTTGTACAAGATCAAGCATCATGGCTTGTCGCCGGCCGGCAGCCGTGAATACACGCTGCGCGCGGCGAATGTAAACTAGAAACTAACAAATGCGGAATCTGCAGCCGGGGGGCAACATCCCTCCGGGTGCGTAAGGAAACCTGACCACATGGCGAAATACCTGGTAACGGGCATTGCCGGCTTTATTGGATCGTCGATTGCCCGCGAGTTGCTGAAGCGCGGTGAAACCGTCCGCGGTCTGGATGATTTCTCCACCGGCAAATGGGCCAACATCGAAGAGATCAAGGATGAGATTGATTTTCGGGGCGTCAGCCTGCTGGACCGGGCGGGCCTGGCCTCGGCCTGTGACGGCATCGACTACGTCATTCACCAGGCGGCGCTGCCTTCCGTGCCAAAATCAGTGACGAACCCGGAGCTAACGCATTCGGTGAACGTCAACGGCACGCTCAACCTGCTGCTGGAGGCGCGGGATGCCAAGGTGAAGCGGATTGTGTACGCGGCATCGTCTTCGGCGTATGGCGAAAGCGAGACGCTGCCCAAGCGCGAGGACATGATTACCCGCCCGATCTCACCCTACGCCGTGCAAAAGCTTACCGGCGAGTATTACTTGCAGGCATTTTCCGCGGTGTACGGCATGGAAACCGTGAGCCTGCGTTATTTCAATATCTTTGGACCACGGCAGGACGCGAACTCGCAATACTCAGGGGTGCTGGCCAAGTTCATCACCCAGATGCAGCAGGGCGAATCGCCCACCATCTTTGGTGATGGCGAACAGAGTCGCGATTTTACCTTTATCGCGAACGCCGTGCAGGCGAACGTAAAGGCTGCTCTGGCCCCGGCGAAAGACGTGAATGGAAGAGTTTTCAACGTCGCCACGGGGACACGCTACTCACTGAACCAGACTTTTGAGCTGCTCCGGAAGATCATCGGTTTTTCCGGCGCGGCAAAATACGCGCCGCCGCGCACCGGAGACATTCGCCATTCCCTGGCGGACATCAGCATGGCGCAAAAGCATTTCGGCTATTCAGCCGACGTGAGCTTTGAAGAAGGGCTGAAACGGACCGTGGAGTGGTATCAACAACAGGCTGCGGCTCCGGTGGGGCAGGGCGCAGGTTCAGGCAGGTTGTAACGGTGGAAGCTACTCGGAACCCGAGTCGGCCCTGGGCTCGCGCTCAACATGAGCTGATTCCTGCCGTACTGAGCCACTCGATTTGCGTATGCGGTAAAAACGGGCGCGTCCGCGCCGTTTCCAATAATTTGATGTGTAGGATGAGGTCTTCACGCCGGAATTCAGCGCGCTCACAAACGTAGTCTCGCCGGGATCAACGACAATTCCAACATGTCCGCGCCATACGATCAAATCACCCGGCCGGGGGCGCGATACCCGCTTGAAACCATCCAGGCCGTCATAGAGCGTTCTTGACGGCGCGTAATCATAATAGAGTCCCGCCTGTTCAAACACCCACTGGACAAAGTGTGAACAATCGAGTTCCGTGGTCTCAATCTGCGTGCCGATCAGAAGCACAAGGTCTGTGGGTTTTAGCCGGCGTGACAGCGGGATGCGCCCGGAAGGCTCGTCCATATCGCTGATGAATTTCGTGATGACGGGCTGCGTCTCCTGCTGGGCCAGCAGCCGGACGGCTCCGCCGGTAAGGCAGAAGCAGAACAGCCCCAGCAAAGAGATCCATCGGTTCCAGCACATCCGCATCTTAGTTTCGATGCCATCTGAGCTGAATCCAGAGCTGGATTTCTCAGTAAAAATGCGGCTCCGGCGCGATGCCGAAAACCGGCGAGAGGATGGCTACTGATCTTTGATCCTGGAAACCATGGCATAAGTGCGATCAAATTCAGCCTTCAGAACAGGATTAGGAGAGGTAAGGCCGGAGACAACATTTTTGGCCCATTCAAAATATTGCAGTTTGCGCGCCAGGTCCCAGCCTACCGGAGGATTCGCGAGAAGCGAGCGGAGATTGGAAATTTTATCCGCCAGCTTGAGCGTTTGCGCACGCTCTGATTTCGCCGGAGCATTCTGCACCTGCAGGTTCTTGCGGGTTTCTTTCGGCAACGACTTATCGTCAGTGACTTCGGCCACCAGGCCGGCGATGTCCTTGCCAAAACGCTGTTCGAGTTCCCGCGACGTTACTCCTGTATCTTCCACGGTGTCATGCAGCAAACCGGCCATTACCAGCTCGGTGTCCAGGACATCACTGCTTCCGGCAATCAGCTGGGCGACCTCAAGCAGATGGTTCACATAAGGCTCTCCGCTGGCGCCTTTACGCTTCTGCTGAGCATGCTTTTCCGCCGCAAAGCGGGCCGCTTCCAGAATTCGCTGTACCGCAACGGCCGAACCAGCGTTTTTCCCAGTCATATGCATGAACGAATCCTCCTCTCGTCTTTGCTTGCCGAAGGTGGTTTGGCCGCGAGGATTTAACGTTGCGCGACCACAAACTTTACCGTGGTGATGGCCTGTCCCACATGCCGCTGGGTGTGGTCGGCCACATGGACCAGCAGCCCTCCCACGGAAGTGGGCAGTTGTTTCTTGCCGACCTTGCGCTCTTCTTCCAATTGCGTTGGAGTGAATGTGCGAATCCGTTTGACCGCCTTGGCGAAGGCGACCACCAGCTCTGCCTGCAACTCATTGCGGGTGCTCTTGGCTTCCAACTCGTTTTTCATCAGGCCAATCTGCTCGGCGGAAAGTTGCTTGCCTTCAGCGTAGGTCAGCAGCCGGTCAATGCTGCGGGCGATATGGCGCAGATGAAACGCTACCGGGGTAATACCGTCCGGCCGGGCGTTCAATTCGTCATCGGAAAGTCCGTCGCACCAGCGGTCCAGGTCTTCCCGCGCCGCTTCCAGCGCGTGCAACACCGCGCGTTGCAGGGCCGGCACCTCGGTCAGCGTGCCGCGCAGCCATGGCTCAGGTAAATCGGTTGTGGTCATTCGTTCACGTCTCCGTCATTTAATACGGTACAACAAAAATCGGAAATAGAGGCCGGGGCGTGTGGATTGACTTGGCGAATTGCGCTTGAGTAGGCTGGCTGATCGATGAGTATGTGCGAAAAGGCCCGATGAGCGGGCGAAATCCCAGTTCGGGTGTTTCGGCCATTGTGCTGGCCGCGGGAATGTCGCGCCGCATGGGCACGCCCAAGCAGTTGCTGCAAATTGGGGGCAAGCCGCTCCTGCAGGTGAGCCTGGAAAACGTGCGCGCTTCCGGAGTGGATGAAATCATTCTGGTGCTGGGTTTTGCCGCCGACAGGATCACAAAAGAAATCCCATTGCCGGGCATCAAGGTAGTGCGCAATGAAGAATTCGAGCAGGGTATGGGGACGTCATTGCGCGCAGGCCTCGCGGCAGTGGATCCGAAGGCGAGGGCGGCGTTGATCGTTCTGGCGGACCAGCCGCTGGTGCGCGCAACCACGCTCGACCGCCTGATTGATTTTCATAGCGAGTCCGGCGGACAAATCATTATTCCCACCTATCGCGGCTTTCGCGGCAATCCGGTGCTGCTGGACCGTTCGGTGTTTCCTGAGCTGCGCGAACTGAGCGGCGATGTCGGCTGCCGCGCTATTTTCGGCAGCCACACGGAGAACATCCGCAAGCTGCCTGTGGATGACATTGGAATCCTGCAGGACCTTGATAGCGTTGACGACTACCAAAAGCTGAAAAGCCGTGGCGAAGAGGCTGGGAAAGGCGGTCAGGGAGCGGCTGACGGCTCAATGCTGGAAGGCATAAAAGAGGTTCCCGACGGGCAGCCACAGCTGGTCCTGGTGGGGCACGATGAGGTGGTGCAAGCGCTGGCGCAACTGGGACGTCTTCTTGGATTTGGAACCACCGTGGTTGATCCGCTGCTGTCGCTGGCGGATATACCGGCGACGGACAGAATTTTGCGCATCCTGGATTTCTCGC
>DASTPO010000189.1:0-3551 GCA_035762225.1 Candidatus Angelobacter sp. | reverse complement strand
CTTGGTGCCGGTATCGGCTTGCTGGTAATTGTTGGTGAGGGCCACGGAATAGAACTCACCTACAGAGTTATCGCCCTGGAGGATGCAGCTGGGGTATTTCCAGGTAATCGCAGAGCCGGTTTCAACCTGCGTCCAGGAAATTTTGGAATTCTTGCCCAGCGCCTTGCCGCGCTTGGTGACAAAGTTGTAGATCCCGCCTTTGCCTTCCTTGTCGCCCGGGTACCAGTTCTGGACCGTGGAGTATTTGATCGTCGCATTGTCGTGCGCAATCAGCTCGACCACCGCAGCATGAAGCTGGTTCTCATCGCGGATCGGCGCGGTGCAGCCTTCCAGATAGCTGACGTAAGCGCCTTCATCGGCGATGATCAGCGTGCGCTCAAACTGGCCGGTGTTCTGCGCGTTGATGCGGAAATAGGTAGAGAGCTCCATAGGGCAGCGAACACCCTTGGGCACGTAAACAAACGAGCCGTCGCTGAAAACCGCGGAGTTCAGCGTGGCAAAGAAGTTATCCGAGTATGGGACAACGGAGCCGAGATACTTTTTCACCAGTTCAGGGTGGTTCTTGACCGCTTCAGAGAACGAGCAGAAGATTACGCCGGCTTCGGCCAGTTTGGCCTTGAACGTCGTGGCCACGGAGACGCTGTCAAACACGGCATCAACCGCCACGCCCGCCAGCAGCTTCTGCTCATGCAGAGGAATGCCCAGCTTGGCATATGTATCCAGAATCTCAGGATCAACTTCATCCAGGCTCTTGAGCTCTTTCTTCTGCTTGGGAGCCGAATAGTATGACAACGCCTGATAGTCGATGGGCGGATACTTCACGTTGGCCCAGGTGGGCTCGGCGTGCTTCTGCTCCAGCGTGGCCCAATGGCGATACGCCTTGAGCCGCCATTCCACCATGAATTCAGGCTCGCCCTTCTTGAGCGCAATCGCGCGGACGATATCTTCATTCAAACCCGGGGGCAGACGGTCTTCATCAATGGAGGTGATAAATCCCCATTTGTATTCCTGCTGGGTGAGGTCGTTAATCTGGTTGACTGTGCTGCTCATCTCGCTCCTTCCGCAACTCGATCCGCGGGTTTAATGGATGCCACCAATTCCTGTGTGTGCTTGCGCTCGTGGTGCGCCATCTCGTGGTTCAAATCGGCCAGGGTGACGTGCTCCAGCGCGTCGCGCAGGGCGTCTCCGATGATCTGCGAGTTGCTCATGATGGCGCAGGAGCGTTCCATATTGCAGAGCCCCTTTACCACGCTGCACTCGGTAAATCCGATTGGTCCTTCCAGCGCCAGAATGATCTCCGCCACGGTGATGGAACGCGCCTCGCGGGCCAAGTTGTAACCGCCATTCACCCCACGGTGCGAACTCAGCAGGCCGTGTTCGGATAGCTGGCGCAACAGCTTGCCCACGGTGGGCAGGGGCAATTTGGTTTCACCGGCCAGGCTTCGCGCCGTGTGGGGAGTTGTCTCCGGGCTGCGCGCCACGTGGGCCATCAGCACTATTCCGTAATCCGTGAGTTTGTTCAGTCTGAACATCTTGTTAACTTTTGGCTTAGCCCACTGAGCAGGCGAGAAGCTGAATACAATACCAATCCAGTATTAGTTTATCGGGTTGGCATGGGGAATACAAGACCGGGCTGGTATTGATTGAGTGTTGAGATGTTTTCGCTTTAATTTTGCTCACAATCGAGGTATCATCGCCAATTGCCTTGCCGTGCTTGGGGCATCAAGAAGCAACGACTAATGGGCTGGAAATTGGGGCTCGATTGCTGGTGAAATGAGCTGGGTTGGGCGCCGGTTCTGCACATTTTCATGGGGATACCTGTAGCTAACTCCTTTGCTTTCCTAACTGATGGGGAGGGAGGGGTAGGAGGGCAGCAATGGCTGGAAAATTCTCCGCAAAAGTCGCACTGGTCACCGGCGGAACCGGCGGACTGGGCCGGGCCGTAACGCTGGCCTTCCTGCACGAGGGCGCGTCGGTGATCGCGACCTATATAAAGAAGGACGAAGCGGACGCACTCAGAGACGCGGTTGGACCAAGCGCGCATCTGGAGCTTCTGCCGCTTGACGCCACCGATGAATCCGCCTGCCGGGCCCTGGTGGATGGCATCACCGCCCGTCACGGCCGGCTCGATATTCTGGTGAACGCCATCGGCGGGTATGCCGGCGGCAAGACGCTGTGGGAGACCGATCCCAAAACCTACCAGCTGATGCTGACGCTTAACCTGCATGCGGGGTTCAACTTGTCCCGCACGGTTGTACCGGCAATGCTTCGCCAGAAGAGCGGGGCGATCGTGAACATTGCTTCCAAGGCCGCTCTGGACCACGCCGCTGGAGCCGCCGCGTACGCCGCTTCCAAAGCCGCCGCGCTTGCGCTCTTCGATTGCCTGGCCCAGGACGTGAAAGGAACCGGCCTGCGGGTGAACTCGGTCCTGCCCAGCATTATCGATACTGAACCCAATCGCAAGGCCATGCCGGACGCCGATTTTTCCAAGTGGCCCAAGCCGGAAGAGATCGCGCAGGTAATTCTGTTCTTATGCAGCCCGGAGGCCAAGCTGATTCACGGCGCGGCGATTCCCGTGTATGGAGAGAGCTGAAGCGAGCTGTAAGTCAGGGGATAAGCTGTCTCGTTGTAAAGAACTGTTAACAGAAACTTCGCGAAACTTCAGGCAGGCTTCAACTCACCTAAGAATATAATTTGAGCTTGAGTCTTCGCGCGATTTCTCAGCGTCAAAAAAACATGGGTGGGCTTGGAGCGGGCTGAGAGCATGCTTGAAACTGGCTCATTTTAAAGGATCTGGCAGATGTGGATTGTACGTTTGGCGCTGCGGCGTCCATACACCTTCGTGGTGATGGCGCTGCTCATCCTGATACTTAGCCCGATTGTGATTTCGCGCACGCCAGTCGATATCCTTCCTGAAATCAATATTCCGGTCATCAGCATCATCTGGCAGTTCCAGGGCCTTTCCGCGCAGGAGATGGCCGACCGCATCGTCAGCAACACCGAGCGTGGGTTGACCACGATTGTGAACGACATTGAACATACGGAAACGCAGGCCATGGACGGCCGCGCCATCACCAAGGTGTTCTTCCATCCCACGGCCAATCTGCAAACCGCCCTTTCACAGATCACCGCCATCTCGCAGACCGCGGTGCGCCAGCTGCCCCAGGGCACGACTCCGCCGCTGATCATTGTTTATTCGGCTTCCAGCGTTCCGATCATGCAGGTGGGCATCAGCAGCAAGACTATTCCGGAACAGGCGCTGAACGATCTTTCGGTAAACTTCATTCGACCGGCACTGATCACTGTTCCCGGCGCCGCAATTCCCTACCCTTATGGTGGCAAGCAGCGCGTGGTGGCGGTGGATATTGATACCGCAGCCTTGCAGTCCAAGGGCCTGACGCCGGTGGATGTGGTGAACGCGATCAGCGCGCAAAACCTGATCCTGCCATCGGGGTCGGCCAAGATCGGCGATTTGCAATATCAGGTCTCGATGAACGGCAGTCCTGATTCCATTGCCGAGATCAACGGGCTTCCCATCAAGACGCAGAACG
>DASTPO010000188.1:0-10415 GCA_035762225.1 Candidatus Angelobacter sp. | reverse complement strand
TTCGTTCCCAGTCTGCTCCGTTTGATCATCCTTCATTGATCGTTCCCAACGGCATGATGACGGTTGATGGAATTTTCAGCGAGCAGATGATCACCATTCCGGCCACTGGCGCAGCGGGCGGCGCTCCTTTGCAGAAGTTCTGCGCGGGGCTGGCCGGCGCGCCTCTGTCGGGCTGCAACTAAGGCAAGGCGTGCGGAACGTTCAGGAAGCGGAAGCTGCGTCCGAAGGCTACCGGGAAGCCTTCGGATTGCAGCCAGGGTCGTGGTTTTGACGAGATAGTCAGCGCAGAGTAGCCCTGCACAGCTCACTCTTCTGCCTTCCCGGGCGCTGGCTAACGCGGAACGGAGGTCTCCCTCACCTCCGTTCCCGCGCAAATTGGGTTATTCAAACCGGGAGGAGGTGAACCTCAGCTGTACAAACGATGATCGAGAAATAGCTTCTCCTAAGATCAAAATTGAAATGAAGGACCGGAGGCGCTCGCCTGCTTCACGGTCCTTCGCTATTTTGCCTGCCGCTCTCGGCTTGCCGGCTCGCTTTGCCTTCTAAAACCTGTGACCAACCCAATCCGGCTTTTCTGGTTCCTATTCACCATGAAGGTCCGTGAAAGAGTCCTCTCAACCAGCCGAGCCGCGACGTCTGTCCTCTCCTTGATCCTCTTTGCAACCGCTGTTGCCTCAGCACAAGACAAAGGCAAAGAACAAAGTTCAGCCGGCGCTGAAAACGGAGCTGTGCAGGTCCAGATGCACAACGTCATGTATCACTTTGCTGACAATGCGGTGGTGCATCTGGTCAACGTGGGCGGCGCTATTGTTCCCACAACAGCCGGAAAGTTCCCCATATTCGATGACAAGCAGTCATTCACCCTGCAAATTGCCGCCGCTGAAATCTCTATCGATCCGGCTTCCCTTGCCTACGCCATGAACAACAACGTCTTCTCCGGCAAAGACTCGCCTCTCAAGGACCTCTCAGTCTCCATCGACAAGGGAAAGATCAAGATCAAAGGCAAGCTGCACAAGAAGGGTGACGTCGGTTTTGAAACCGAAGGACAGTTGACGCCCACTGCTGACGGCAAAATACGCCTTCACGCCGAAAAGATCCGCGCACTGCATCTGCCAGTGAAAGGGCTTATGGACCTCTTCGGAGTTGACATCGCTGACCTGATCAAGAACGGCAAAGTTCCTGGCGTTCAGGTGGAAAAGGACGACCTCATCCTCGACCCGGGAGCCATCCTGCCGCCGCCGCGCATCTCCGGCAAGATCACCGCCATCAGGCTTGAGGCCAACAACATCGTCCAGATCTTTGGTGAGCCGGAGAAATACCACTGGACGAAGGTCCCTGCACAAAACTATATGGCCTACCGCGGCAACAAGCTGCAATTTGGAAAATTAATCATGGTGGATACCGACATGATCCTCATTGATCCCGATCCTCGGGATCCATTTGATTTTTACCTGGAGCACTATAAAGACCAGCTCTTTGCGGGATATAGCAAGACCACACCCTCGTTCGGGCTGCATGTTTACATGGTCGATTACAACAAATTGAAACGCAAAGCGCGGCCAACAGGTACGCGTTCACATAGCGCTGCTCTGGCAGTGAAATAACTCTGCGCATCAAGCCTATCGACGACACGCCTCGAGAGCCCTAGCACAGAAATTTCCTGCGGCGCGAGCTCGCAGCACAATCCAACATGTTGACGTGCGAAATCTAAACGGCATTTTCCCTGCTTTCAACCTCAAACCGCACAAACCTGCCGGCAAAAAGAGGGTTGCCGAATCCTGTCCGTCTTGCGACTCGGCAACCCTGGGAGCGTAACTACAAATTGTGCTTACTGCCGCAACCGCGTGATTCCTGAGGTTGCGGTTCCTCCGTGGTCCGATGTCACCTTGATTGATGCGGGCTGAGCCGCTCCCACCAGGATGACCTCATAAAGCGCTCCGGTCCATGGCATGTTTTGCGCGGCGCCCAGCGGTTTGCCGGCGGCATCGAACGCCTGCATCGTGAGCTTCGCCGTGGGTGAAGCCGACGATGTTGCGTCCACCGTCAGGCGTTGTTTGGAAGTCCGGTATTCCACCAGGCTGATGGCAACTACATCCGACGCGATGGGGTTTACCGTGACAGAAGTTGAGGCTGGCGCAGACGACACTCCATTGCTGTTGGTCACGATCAGTTGGAATGTCAAAACAGACGCCGCTCCCGGGCCAACAATCGGCGCAGTGAACGTCGGGGTTGCGGTGTTCGCTCCCGTCAGCGCTACTGGGGTCCCGCCGCTTTGCGTCCAGGCAAAGGTGAGCGCCAGACCGTTTGGATCGCTGCTGGCAGCGCCATTCAATGTCACGGCCGCACCTGAAGCTACTGATTGATTTGCGCCAGCATTCGCGGTCGGCAAAGCCGGAGAAATACAGTTCGCCGCAGCGGGAATCGGGAAACCAGGCCACGGGTTGAGCTGGCCCACGAGTGGACCTGCTCCATTCAGCGGACCGGAGCCTTGCGCCAGGAATGGGAAGTCTTCAAAATTGTTTGGGACGATCGGAGTTCCAACGCCCGCATTCTCCGGAAACAGAAACTCGAAGATCGGCGCCTGATACTGACCCGCAAGCAAGCCATTGGTCGTCACCGTAGGCACGGCGCCCGCGATCACGGCGCGCATCTCCCGAGTTGCAGGAAGGAATGTTCCCGCAGCCGGCATGGTTAGCACCTTGGAAGGCGGGCGGAAGCGCCAGCGTCCCAGCACCGCGCCGGTCGGAGGTCCCTGGTCAACCGTGCTGGAGCCCCAGTCACGCGGAGAATCAGCGCCGGTACATGCGTTCACATCAATTCCAAACAACAGAATGTTGCGGCTCGGGTCGGTGGAGAACCCTTCAAAACGTGTGCGCGCGGTGGCCTCGGCCAGTCCGGCAACAGTTTGGCCGCCTACACCCAGCAGCATCACATCCACCGCAACGTACGCCGGATCTGTCCCCGGCGCCGTGTAAATGCCCACGTTTGCAATCACCTGAAACGCGGCGATAAAAGTCGTGGTGGCCGGTGCAGGATCACTCACCAGTATTCCGGAGTAGGTGACATAGTCTCCGACTTCAAGCGGCGCCATTAATCGCGGATCGGTGCTGACCCCGGGAACCACTGCGGCGACCGGTACCATGGTGAAAATCATCAGGAAGCCGCTTGGCGTCGCACCCGCCGGCCGATTTGTCTGCGGGCACAAAGGATCTCCGCCGGCGGCCGGCCCACGTGGAATACACACGGGATATCCCGTCTCAGTCCGGATAGTCGGATTATTCTCGTCGATTGTGAAACGCGGATCTGGAGTCCACGCGCGCCCGAAGGTTCCGGATGGATCGTTAATCTTTACCCTTTGGCCCGTGCCCTGAACTCCAATGACGCCGCCGACTTCGAAGGTGCCGGTCGAGTAGTCAATGAAATTGATAAAGCCCTGGCTGGACTGCAGGGAGTGCTGGGCCAGGAAGATAAGGCCGGCGATGTAAACATTCCCGACGCGATTGCCGACCACATGCGCTTCATAATTCGCCAGGGGTCTGGGAACATCGCTCATGGCGAGCCCGCTCTGGGTGGGACCATACGGCGCTGGCGCCGTGGCAAAGACCTGCTGCCACGTTAGCGCGGCTGCCGGCATCTGCAGAATGGTGTTGTCCGGCACCACGATCAGCTGATGGTTGATGGTTATCGTGCCGCCTGAGAGCACATTGCCGGGATTATTGACTGTGGCTGCCTGAATGAATCCGGTCACGTCGAATTGTGATGGGTCCTGCGGTGGCGCCTGGGCCGTGGACTTCAGCGCGCAACAGAACAGCGCGGCAAGAAGCAGCAGATATGCAGGAATTCCGTGCTTACGCCTTTTGCCAACGTTCGTCTCGGAAGCCGTTTGAGTATGCTCATACCGTGTCATAGAAAACAATTCCTCATTCCACGCGGAAGACGTGGGTGGTTGCGTTGCATGAAGTTGGAGAGGTGGAAAGGTGCTTCCAGGCACAACAAGACACTCAGAGTGGAAGCAAACCGAACCACGGCAGTCTACGGTTGCCGCATAGAGACACACATCCGGGCATTCTTAAAGCCAGGTGAGTTTGCGGCTGTAGAAGCGGATGGAGTTTACGTTCGTAGCGGGACTACAAACTGGGGCGAACCGGAAGCTTGAGAAATAGAGAACGATCCTTGCCAGTTCTCGGATAATACAGGTCTTTGGGGAATGAGGCCTGCATTAACCGAAGCTGCATGGCGCGAGATTTCCGCCTTATGGAGATGAACTGTCTTGCGCTGCGAGGCAACGAAGTTGAGTTGAATCGTGATAGGCGGAGTTTCTTCATCACCATCGTTGTCAACGGAAACGGTGAACAGGTTGGCCGCCCCTGCCAGCATCAGCGTCAGAGCGAGAAGGCCAATCCGAAACGATTTGTGAGTGAGCGAAAACACAGTTTTCCACACCGCCGCCAAATCATAGTAGATATGGCAGATTAAAAGTTTTCTCCAGCAAGCATTAAAATCTTTAATCTGAACTTTGGGCGGGATTCGTTTCATGAGCGGTGATCAACTCTTCTCTCATATCCCGCAGCCAGGGCAGGCCCGATAGTTGTCTCAAAGCAAAAAATGCGGGCTGGCGGCCCGCATTTTCCCATCTCTTGTCTCTCGATCAGGCTGCTTTTCCCGACGCTATCTTGTGCACCGTCGAATGGTCTACTTCAAAGGTGCGCACCTGCGGCACGCCCTCAATCAGGTTGCGGATAGTCTCCGTCACTCTCGCGTACTGCTCCCGTTGATACGCCTCAGCGTTCTCCTTTGTCTTCCAGAAACTAATCGCGACGATGCGGTTGGGATCGTCTTCGGAAATCAAGGTGATTTCATCGATGAATCCCGGCTGGATCTTCAGGATGGAGAGAACCTTATCACTCACCGAGCGAGACAGTTCTCTGGCTTTCCCCGCTTTGCTGGTCACTTCTACGATTCGCGTAAACATACAAGGTACTCCTTTCGTTGAAGGGTGAAAGTTGTACCGTCACGTGCGGGCGGTAGGATACAAACTGCTTTCAAACATACTCCTCGGCGGCCAGGGGATTCAATGTGCAAAACTTTTCCTCCAGGCGGCAGTATGGTTGTCTGGACTACTCCGCGTCGTGATACACAATGCCCAGCGTGTGCCGGATACCGCGGGTCACGGCGCTGACTCCGTGCTTGATATTCACGCGGTAATGGCCCCGTGCCCCCTGCGCAGGCCGCCAGCGGGTGGTGAAGATCACTCCCTCGCCCTGCTCCGGCGCGATCACCTGCGCTGACGATTGCGCCCGCGGGCGCTGCTCCACCAGCACAAACTCGCCTCCGCTAAAATCGGTTTCCGGGCGATCCAACAGGAAGACGGTTTGCAACGGAAAATAGACCTCACCATACAAATCCTGGTGCAGGCAGTTGTAACCCCCGCGTTCATAGCGCAACAACAGAGGCGTAGGGCGCGTTTGCCCGCGCTCATGGCATTGCTGAATGAACTCACGATGTCCCAGCGGATACGTTGCCTTGCCCCCAAGCTGCACCGCCCACTCATTCGCGACTGCCACCAAGTGCGAATACAACGATTCCCGCAGCTCCATTACCTGCGGCGGCAAGGGCGCGGCAAAGTACTTGTACTCGCCCAGTCCGAAGCGATGTCGCGCCATCACCACTTTGCTGCGAAAGCGCTCATCATCGCAGTAAAGGTCGCGCATCGAACGGCATTCTTCGCTGCTTAAAATCCTGCCCGTTCTGGCCCAGCCGGAATTGCGCAAAGATTCCTGGATAACCGTCCAATTCAGTGAATCAATTCGATCGGCGATCGCGTGCATCAGGGGCGGCTGCATTTGTGCTGCTGGCATAACCTCTCCATATATGAATGGTTGCGTAACTTCGGTAGGGACTCCACCGGCTGAACCTCGCAGCCAGTTCGGAGTGTGACAACATATTGTCGGCTGCGCCCAGAGCCTTGCGCAGGACCAGATCGCCCTCAGGCCACTGATCGCTGTCGGCAGAGCTGCGCATGAGAATGTAACCGGCGGTCCAGCGGCCAATTCCGCCGATTTGCAGCAGACGTTCCACTGCATCCGGCTGAAGCAGGCATCGCTCATCTTGTTCGGCAAAGAATGCAGCCAGAGCCTTCACTGTCTCGCGGCGCTTCCCCGGAATTCCCATGCAGCTGAGATCAGCTGAACACACTTGCATGGGAGTGGGAAACAGCCACTCGCCTTCACCGGCCTTGCTTCCAGCCAGGCGCACCAGCCTGCCCATCAACGTAGTGGCAGCAGCAACGGATATCTGCTGTCCCAGGACCGCGCGTATCGCCACTTCAAAACCGCACCAGCCGCCCGGAACCCGCAGTCCGGGCCGCTGTCTCACGAAACCTCTCAGCCATGGATCACGGCTGAGAAACTCTTCGATCGCGCTTGTATTCACCTCTGGCTTGAATAGGTGCCGCACACGCTGTTCAAGTTCTGCTTGATCGGCGGAGTCTCCGGTGTAGTCAACGTGCAACAAAGATTTCTCTTGATGGTAGCGAACGGAGACAGCTTGCAATCGCGAGCGACTGCAAGCAGTCCGAATATATGCGGACTCAGTGACTGACTCCACGCCGGGGGTTGCGCGCAAGCGCAGAAACGCCAGCAAAGACTCCCAGTCAAAGGGCTGGTGCACGGGTACGGCAAAACTGTGCTTGGACGCCATTCATCTCAATCTATACGAATCGAGCCTCTGGCACGCTCCGAATCTTGCTCTGAAATTGCTGTCCCTTTTCAGCAAAAAGAATGGGCCAAGCGCCTCCGCTCAGCCCGTTCCGAAAACAAAATGCGAGTGGATCGGTCCCTGTCTGACTAACGCCCGCTCTTCTCTTCGGTAACCGGTAACCGATCACTGATATACCTGGCCCATTTCGTTGCTTCGGGCGGATCCACGTTGGATAACACCACCACCGTATATCCCGTGTTCCAGTGCATATCCAGCTCCGCATTCATGCCCGGCGCTCCCCCATTGTGTCCTACCACGCGGTCACCGGCAGATGTTTTGTCGCCAAAGCCGTACGCATATTTCTCATGGGGAGGAAACCGGGGTGGATTCACCTTGCCCGTGATGATGGTGTTGGTGAGTTCTGCGTTCACCAGCTTGTTGTGGCGAAGCGCCTGATCAAACTTCAGGAGATCGCCCAGCGTGGAATCTCCTCCGCCGGCCGAGCTCCCGCGCCATGGGAGGGTGGATGTATTCGGTTTGAGCGGCCCGGCATCATCCTCGTGCGTGTAGCCGGTTGCCAGGTTTGGCACCTTCTCGCTGATGGGAAAACTTCCGGAACTCTTCATGCCGGCGACTTCATAGATATGCTTCTGAACGTAATCGTAATAGCTTTGCCCGGAGAGCTTTTCCACCACCAGCCCCAGCACCAGGAATCCAGCATTGCTATAGCTCCAATCCTTCCCGGGCTCAAAGCGAAGCGGCTTGTTAACGAATAGAGGCAGATAATCTTTCAATTCGTGCAGTGATTCCCTTTTTTGCTGAAATTCCGGCCCAAAGAAATCCCCAAGCCCTGACGTATGGGTCAGCAGCTGGTCGATGGTGATTTTCTTCCCCACTTCCTGGTTGGGATAATCCGGCAGCACTTTGGCAAGCGTGTCTGTGTATTTCAACTTCCCCTGCTGCACCAGCTGCGCAATGGCCACGGAGGTAAACATTTTGTTCATCGATCCCAGGCGGAAACGTGTCTCCAGCGTATTGGGAACCTTGGCCTCGCGATCGGCATAGCCGTACGCCTTCTGCCAGATGACCTTTCCGTCCTTGGCGACCAGGGCAGCTCCGGAGAATTTGTCTTGCGCTGTGAGCTGCGCCAACCTGGCATCGACCTCCTCCGTCAGCTGCTTCGCCGGAATGCGCTCAACGGGTTTCGTATCGGGTGCGGCAGGCGCGCTGATAAGTTCGATTCCAAAGTTATCAATCTGACCGGAATCGCCCGGGGCCACGCTGAGCGTAAACCGTGCGAGATTAGTTGAGTTTTTCTCCTTAATCACTCCGCTGATCTCGTTGGCTGTGGAACGTTCGATCGTTTTGAGTTCAAATCCTCCGGTTTGCTGACGCAGTCCCAGGGCACGATCCACGCGTCTGGATGAGTTTTCGGCTTTAGGCAGGTGCGCTGCCTGGAAGCCTTCTATCTTCGCGCGCTCCCCGCTGTTAAAGCTTTCCAGCCAGGCTGCAAAGATCTTCCCCGCCGCCGTTTCGGGAATCGCAACTTCAGGCGACGCCGTTCCGCCAGCCTGCCCGACGGCCAACGTCGGCAAAACCATCAAGACGCAACTCAACGCCATTAGACGAGAAAGTGGCCGTTTCAGCAGCCTCATGGATGTTCTCCTAAATCTTTAGTTGTTCGCAGAAGTTAGACGCACCAGCTTCGCTTTGGTCTGAGGGAAAAAGGAAATCGCCAGTTGGGGAAGGGTGCTTACGCGCGACCGCGCATCTTTGCCCACCACCAGCGCACGCCAACCAGCAGAAAACGCCAATCGTGAAAGAATTCCGGCTCTTTGTGCTCAAACGCATGACCGATAAACTGCAATATCCAGCCAAAGATGAATAGACCCGCAGCGCCCATCCAGAGCGGATGAAAAAAGATGGCCGAGAGCCCCAGCGCAAGTGAAATCACAATCAGCGGGATGCCCAGGCTATGACAAAGCCGGTTCACCGGATGGGTGTGACTGGTAGCGTATTGTGCAATCCACTGCTCGCTGCTGCGCCCGCCTAACATGCCGGGATTATATCTGACGTTGACCTCACTGGGGAGTCAGCAGAAAGACTCGCGTGGGACCAGCATGCACATGGCTATCCGCCGTGACCTCCTGATGGCGGCTGACATTGGGGTTCTTCAAACCGAAGGCCACAATCTGCCCTTGATCATTGATGGAGAATGCGCCAATCAGCACCACGTCGCCGGGCAAGTTCGTCACCGCGTTGTTGAGGTCGATAAGCCCCTCGTCCTTTGACCATAGGAAGGCTCGGGTGCCCATGGCGCTGGCCGACTCGCCTACCACCTGCCCCTGGCTATTTACGGCAAATGCTTCGCTATAGACGCTGCCGTCGGCTGAGCCAAGTAGTTGCATTCCTCCGGTAGCCGTCCATATAAAGGCACGAACGCCTCCGCTTCCCTGAGACGCCCCCACCACCATACCGTTGTCGTTCATATAGTCGGCGCGGCTGCTGCTGTCGCCAGGCAACACGCCCAGGTCCTGCATCACCCCGTCTTTCCATAGAAAGGCGCGCGGGCCGGCAGACGTGTCCGAGACTCCGACAACCAACCCTAGATTGTTCACATCGTGAGCTTCGCTGGTCTGGCCACCCAACGTGCCCAGATCCTGTATCTTTCCCCCGCTCCACAAGACCGCATGAGCTCCGGAAGCTCCGGCAATTTGCCCCTGGTTGTTGATGGCTGAGGCGGAACTGGAATCTGCTCCCGGCAAAGTGCCCAGATCGTGCAATCCCTGTGTCAGGCTCCACGTGAAAGCATGCATGCTGTTGCCGGTGTTCGACGTGCCTACCACCTCGCCTGAATCATTGATGCCAAACGCTGCACTGTAATCGCCGCCGGGAAGAGTGCCAATATCGCGGATGCCGCCTTTCTTCTCCCAAAAGAAAGCGTGGGTCTCAGCACCGTGGGGATGCCCTGACCCTCCCACCGCCTGCCCGGACGCGTTGATGCCATGCACACGGGCGCTTCCTGCGCGGAGTGTGCCCAGGTCCTGGACCGTGTAACTTTGTGCCATCACCCCACCCCGAAGCAGCAGCATGAGGACGCTTATCGATAACAAGTTTATTTTTGCTCTGCGCATCATTGCCGCTCTCCTAGAATCCAGTGAAGGTAATGGTTGTCGTTAAGCCGGACGAGACTATCCCTGTCTTGGTTTTTGTGGTGTGTCCGGATTTTGAAACTGTAACCGTGTAGGTTCCGACCGGAATCCAGTTGGTGGTGAAAAGTCCGGTGGTGCTGGTGTTGCCCGTCACTGTTGTGGCGATGCCGCCTCCCTTGATGGTGATCGTGGCTCCACTCACCACAGCGCCGCTTGGCGAGACGACCTTCGCCGTGATCTTCCCGGCAACCGAAATCTGGAAATTCAAAGTTGAGGTCGTGCCGCCGGTCACTGTTATTGTGGTACTGCGCGCCAGATACCCTGTCTTGACCGCGGTGAAGTTGTGGCTTCCGGCTGGAATATTGCTCAACGTGTAAATTCCGGCCGTGGTGGTGGTGGTTGAGCCGCCGCTCCAACTCACCGTTGCTCCTGCGATCGCGGCGCCGTTTGAAATATTGGTGACTTTGCCCGTGACCGATCCCGTGCTCGCTACTGGAGCAAGCGCGACGTTCGCAACACTGGTAGCACCGCCGGTAACAGTTACGTTTTGGGTAACACTCTGAA
>DASTPO010000187.1:0-2636 GCA_035762225.1 Candidatus Angelobacter sp. | reverse complement strand
CCTTGAAAAAAGGGCGAACAAAATCGAATGTGCAAAAGGATATCACTTGTTCCGGCCGTCACTGTTTCATATCCAGCAGACCCTGGGCGCAGCTGGCCGTCTGGCGTTTTTCTTTCCACCAGTAGGCTCCTGCCAATATCTATTCTGCTCACAAAAGCCAAAAAATGGTCCAGTTACGCCGGTCACCGAACCGTTGAAAAACCCGCATTAATGCTGGATAATTGAGAGCACATGGCCCGGGAAAAACAGGAAAAAACTCCCAAATCGCCCAAAGACCTGTGGATTGCTCCGCGCTATAGCCTGAAAGGTCCCGCGGGTGAGCGAGCGTGGGAAAACCGCCCCGGTGGCGCCCCCAATAGCAGCCGCTTTCTCGAACTCGCTGATATCGCCATGGGAATCAAGAAGCCCGAGCCGAAAAAGAAGAAATCATCTAACTCAGGCGCGCATGAAACGGACAAAACTGAGCCGTACTCCGGCCTTAAATACCAGCCAGACGACAAGCACGAGCGATAAGTACAGCGCCATCAATCAGTCATGGATGTGTTTCAAGTCCACCGGAGCGTGGCCTCATCAGCCTTTGGGATCGTGGTGGGCGGATTGAAGTGTCTGGGATACGGTGGCCGCGTATTCCCGCAGCCGGTCCAGAGAAAGAGACAACGCTGTAGCCTTCTCTTCCAGACCACGGGCGCGCGCGACTGCCATGATCTGCTGGGCCTCCATATTGAGGCGTTCCAGCGTGCTCACCAGATAGCCCAGGGCGTCAGCGTGTGGCTTCCACAAATATGCCGAACCCGCTTTGTGGTTGTATTCGTCGACCTCCACCACCATGCGCGAAAGATAAGCCACAATCGTCATGAGGATATTGGCATAGTCGGCGCGGAAACTCTTTTCGCCGGGATACTCGGCTTTGAACGCCTCAACTTCCGCCGGTGACAGAGTGATCTTGGAGTCCTTCACCGGAAAGATGTGGGCATATTTGGGGTCGGACCCGCGCGCATGCTCCTTGATAGCCTGGCGCGCGCTCTGGATCTTGCCCTCCTGCACTGCGTTCTGCACCGCCTGAGACGGCGCTACAGCAAGCACATCCGCTCCCAGGCGCTGCTGCGAAATTCCCGGTTGCGGCTGGCGTCCGGACGCGGATTGCGACGGCTGCGGGGGTGGTGGAGGCGGCGGCGCAACATTGGTTGACGTCACCGTAGATGGCTGCGGAATGGTGGGACGCGGAGCAGGCGGCGCTTCGGCAACAGGTTCCAGCGAACGCGGCCTGCCTGTGTGGGTGAATCGCACCGGCCGTTTGCTGTCCACCGCTTTCTTGTATTTTGAAACTTTTCGGAATTCGTCCTGGGCGAACTGGTAATCCTCTTCCAGGATTTGTTTCGTCTGTACCTCGCTCAGGTTTTTGACGGTGATGTCGCCTTCCACGCGCGAGAGAATGCTGCCGCCTTCGCGCTGCACGGTTTCAGCAAAGGTCTTGATCTGCATGGCAGCGTCGTGGAAAAGCTCGTCAAATTTGCGGCCGAAAACGTCATTCCACACCGCCATATTGGCCAGCGAGTCAGGATGGTAGAAGGATTTTCCCAGGGATTGCTTCAACTCGCGCACCCGCTGCACGATCCCTGAATCCATGATCTGATCAAAATGCCGGAACTCTTCCAGCTCCTGGTAAAGATACTCAAATTCCCGCAGCAGGGTCACGTGTTCCGGAAGCATGGAATCACATTGCACATCGCCCAGCGCCCGGTACAGTTCGGTTTCAAACAACAGAGAGGCGTGCGAGATAAACGCGTAGGAACTGTCCACCTCAGGGCGCTCCCATGCGCTTTTTGCATCCGGCGACGGCGTACGGAAAAGATGCGTGATGATGCAGTCGGTCTTGTCGCGATCTCCGGAGCGTTGCGAGGCTTTGGCGCTGAAGTAGCGCAGCAGAGCATAGGCTGTGTCGAACCCGGGAACGGTCTTCAGTGCGTCGCGAACAAGCGGCGGTGCCAGCGCCAGGTCAAGAAGGTCCAGCCACTGCTTGAAGTTCTGCGACGCTGCCGCAACGTCCTCATCTGTTTCCGATACCTTCTTGATTTCAGCCGGGACGAGCACGCCATGGCCTAGATTGTTTTCAAGCAACCCAAGATAAAAATTATGAACGGTAGTAAGGTCTTTCAGTTCCCGTCGAGGATCGTGGCCCAAAGTAAACTCCTGCCCTTTTGGATTTGCTTGGGGGTGAGAAGCCGAAATTTCAGGTAGTTTAAACCACCCTAATCTTCCTGCACAATCCGGGACTCCCCGATATAAACAGACCGGGTTACCATAAAATACTGAATCTAAACCAGTTACCTATGGATGGATTAAGGGCCGGGAGCTATTTTCCATCCAGCAGCAACTTGGCAATGGTCTGCAATTGCATGTTGGATGTGCCTTCATAAATCTTGCCGATCTTGGCGTCACGATAATATTTCTCCACCGGATAATCCTTGGTGAAACCATAGCCGCCATAAATCTCAATGGCCAGGGAGGCTACGCGCTCGGCTACCTGCGAAGCGAATAGCTTAGTCATGGCCGCTTCTTTCACGAAGTTCATTCCCGCGTCTTTCATGCGGGCAGCGTTGTACACCAGCATGCGCACCGCTTCAATCTCGGTGGCC
>DASTPO010000186.1:0-18183 GCA_035762225.1 Candidatus Angelobacter sp. | reverse complement strand
GGCATGACGGCTTCTGAGGAGCTGGTGGACCGAATCTTCCAGAAGGCCAAGGCGTCAGACAGATGCCTTACGGAAGACGAGATTCTGGCCTGCTGCCAGAAGGTTCCAGCCGGATCGTAGGAGAAAACTGCTGGGTTGCTGGGTGCTTGGTTGCTGGCTGCTGGGTTGCTGGCTGATGGCTGCTTGGCCGCTGGCTGCTGGCTGAGAAACGTTAAGGCCGGACTACTGAAAATCCTGGCTATGCGGGGGGAGCAACTTTTCGTCGGGGAGCGGGTTTGAATAAATAACTCTGAACTTCCCTTTAAAGGAGAATGAATGAAAAAGCTACTCACAATCGCATGCACGCTGGCGCTTGGAAGCGTAATGTCACTGGCCCAGGCGGGCACGGCATCGCCCACCCCGGCAGACAGCGGTAAGACTTCCACAGCAACCAGCACCAAAACTAAGAAACATCATCATAAAGGTGGCAAGAAGGGAAAGAAATCCACCACCACGAACACCACTCCGCCTCCGAAATAAATCTCGCGAAATCGAATAAGAGCGGCTGCGGAATGTGGCCGCTTTTATTTGTGTGGTCGAGAGGCGAGATTGATAGGCGGTGCGGTGTTGAGCAGCGGCTGCGGGTGCTAATGGAGGCTGCGGGGTTTTGATGGCGGCTGCGGATCGAGAGCGCATGGGCGGCGAACAGCCAGCCGAAACTTGTACGGCAGGCGGGAAAAGGGGGCTGGATCCCCCAATACCGGGGCAAGTACCCGAAACAAGCCGGGGAGTCGCGACCAAAAGAAGCCTCTTCATTTTTAGTGGCAGGCTCTAGTACAATCCAGCTACAAAGATTATTTCCCTCAGAAGTTGATTGTTTTCAAATCTGATTTCCTTGCGAAGGAGACTGCATGAAGAAGCTATTGACAATCACGTTTGCCATGATGCTGGGCGCAACTTTGAGTTTCGCGCAGGCAGGTGGCGGATCCACCGATAAACCCGCGACCACCGAAAGCGGGAAGAAAGCCGGCACAAAATCAGGGAAGAAGGGCCATAAAGGCGGGAAGAAAAGTAAGAAGTCGTCCGGTGGCACCACCACTCCGCCTCCGAAATAACCTTTCACGACACAATGGTTCATAGCGGTCCGATGCTCGGACCGCTTTCTATTTGCCGCATGAACCCTCCCGCCTCCCGAACCCGGATATAGTATTGATTCAGGAAATGGCAAGCCGCCCGCCCACTCCAGACGCCCCTCGACTCTCCCCCCAGCGGGAGATTGCTCGCATCGCCGAAATGCGCCCAGTGCACAACTCCTTTGCGTTTCTGCACAACCAGGAGCTGGAGTTCCGACGCTGGCAGCGTGAGCTCACTGAGATTCCAGCACCTCCTTTCGGCGAGGCTGCCCGTACAGAATGGCTTACCCGGAAGTTTGCCGCGCTCGGCCTGGAAAATGTCCAGTCAGACGCGCTGGGCAATGTTTTCGGCCTGCTCTATCCCGACCCCCAGTCTCCGCTGATCGGCGTAAGCGCGCACCTTGACACCGTCTTCCCGCAGGGCACGGCGCTGGATACGCGCGAAGAATCCAACCGCCTCTATGGTCCGGGAATCAGTGACAATGCCGCCGGCGTCACTGCTCTGCTGGCGACGATCGCTGCCATCAAGCGCATCCAGCTCAAGCCGCAAAGCAATATCGTTTTTATCGGCAACGTAGGCGAAGAGGGCGAAGGCAATCTGCGCGGCATGCGCCATATCTTTTCCACGCCGCCATGGCGCGACTCCATCCAGTCTCTGCTCGTCATCGATGGCGCCGGCACTGACACGTACGTGAACCAGGCGCTGGGCAGCCGCCGATTTGAGATCACCTTCCGCGGCCCCGGCGGGCACTCCTGGAGCGACTTCGGCGTTCCCAACCCCATCGTTCTGCTGGCGCGTGCCCTGGCTCGCTTCAGTGAGGTACAGGTTCCGGAAGCGCCACGCAGCACCTGGAATGCGGGCGTGATTTCGGGTGGAACATCGGTAAACTCCATTCCTGAATCGGCCAGCGTCCGTGTCGACTTGCGCTCAGCCTCCATGGAAGAGCTGCAAAAGCTGGAAGACCGGCTGCGTGAGTGCGTTGCCGAAGCCTGGAATGGTGTTCCGCTTTCCTACCGCTCCGGCGCTCAAAAAGTCACGCTGGCCGTTGAGAGCATCGGTGACCGTCCTGCCGCCGAGCTGCCCGCCAACGCCCGCATCCTCCAGATTGTCCGCGCCGTTGACCGGCATCTCCGGATAGAATCCTTCCCCCGTCTGGCCTCCACTGACGCCAACGTGCCTCTGGCTCTGGGAATTGAGGCCACCACCATCGGCGCCGGCGGCGACGGCGGCGGCGCGCACACGCTGCGCGAGTGGTTTGATTGCAGCAATCGCGATCTGGGCCTGAAGCGGATTCTGTTAGTCTTGTTGGCTCTTACCGGAGTTCATGAATGAAAATTCTCGCTGCTGTGCTGGTGGTGCTAGCCATGGCAAGTTCTTTGTTCGCGCAACATGAAAGCGCGCCTGATGTGATCTTTGTGAATGGGACAATCTACACCGGCACGCCGGTGGCAGATACCGTCGGAGGAAAGTCTGTACCTCAGCCAAACTCCTCCTCTAACAAAATGATTCCGTCAGGTGGGCTCGCCGTCTCGAATGGCAAGATCCTTGCCGTCGGTGCAGACGCCGTCATCCTGAAACTCAAAAGCCCAAAAACCCAGGTCATCGACCTTGGCGGCCACTTTGTCATGCCTGGATTCAATGACGCTCACGTGCACCTGGGCTCCGGCGGATTTGAAAAGCTGAACGTGAACCTCATCGGCTCTAAATCACTCGACGATATGAAGCAGCGCATTGCCGCCCGCGTGAAGACCGCTGCCGCCGGCGAATGGATTCAGGGTCGCGGCTGGGACCACACTCTCTGGGCCGAGCAAAAAACACCCACACGCTCTGATATTGATGCGGTCACCGGCGACCATCCCGCAATTTTTGGCCGTGTGGACGGACACATAGCCATCGCCAACAGCGCCGCGCTCAAAGCTGCCGGCATCACCGCGCAAACTCCTGATCCGCACGGCGGAAAAATCGATAAGGATGAAAAAGGCGAGCCGACAGGCATTCTGCGCGAGACCGCCATGGGCGCTGTGTTCAGCAAGGTCCCTCCTCCCAGCGCCGCGCAGCGCCGTCGTGCGGCGGAGCTTGCGCTGCAGGATGCCGCCAGCCACGGCATCACCTCGGCCCAGGACAACTCCGATTGGGAAGACTTCCTGACCTACGAGCAGATGGAAAAGGAAGGCAAGCTGACGTTGCGCATTGCCGAGTGGCTTCCCTTCGATGCGTCTCTTGACCAGCTGACAAAAGCCCGGGCCCATCACTCCGCAAGCGATGCGATGCTGCACACCACCATGCTCAAAGGTTTCATGGACGGCTCTCTGGGTTCGCGCACCGCGGCCATGCTGGCTCCTTATGATGATGATCCCAAAAATGCCGGGATCCCGCGTTACGAACAGGAGCCATTGAACCAGAAGGCCGCTGAGCGGAGCCGCGCCGGCTTTCAACTGGGCTTTCATGCCATCGGTGATCGCGGCGCCCGCATGGCGCTTGATGCCTTCGCGTACGCGCAACACCAGGATCATCCCCGCGACTTTCGTTTTCGTATCGAACACGATCAGGTAATCGCGCCGGAAGATTTCAAAAAGTTCCATGACCTGGGTGTGATCGCCTCCATGCAGCCCAACCATCTCTTGACTGACATGAATTGGGCGGAGTCTCACATTGGCCAGGCGCGGGCCCGCCACTCTTATGCCTGGAAGGAATTCCTGGATAACGGCGTTGTACTGGCTTTCGGCACGGACTATCCCGTCGAGCCGATCACCCCATTCCGCGGCCTGTACGCAGCCGTCACCCGCAGGAATGAAGCCGGAACCAAAGAGTATTTTCCCGAGCAGAAGTTAACCATCGCTCAGGCGATTGCCGCATACACCACAGGCGCCGCCTACGCGGAGTTTGAAGAGCATGGCAAAGGACTGCTCCAGCCCGGCATGCTGGCGGACTTCGTCGTGCTCGATCGCGATATCACCAAAGTTCCGCCGCCTGAGATCCTGAAGACGCGTGTGCTGCGCACCGTGGTTGGAGGCAAGACGGTATACGAAGCCAAATAAGGTCAGACCAAGGCCTTTGATCAGAACCGCGTGCCGCGAAAATGGCAGCCCCGCCTAGCGCACCGCTTCCGTTGGCTTCGCCGCCTCGGTCTCGCGCTGCTTCCTGCGCCGGTGAGAATCCTGCAGGAGCCATGCAAGATAGCCTACGATCAGCAGGTTGGTAACCAACACCACCCACTTGACCGGCGTCGGCCGGTGGACAATTTCATAAATCTCAATCGGGACATACAGCGCTCCGCTGATCAGCGCGAACCATTCTGCCCAGGCCTTCTCCAGCCACAGGCCGGTGGCTTCGGAAAAGCGGATCGCCGTATATGCCAGCGTGCCCCCGATCCAGAGATGGAGATTTCCCGGCGTCACGCGCCGCGCGCCGCGGATAATCGACCGGGCCAGCCGTCCGTCAGGGTTCAGGTGAAAGATACGGTGCAGAAAACGGAGCAGGTGTTCGGCCACGTCCTGCATGTCTTTGTGCAGCAGGCTTAGCAGCCACACCGCAAGCACCACGGCAAGCAGCCCCTTGCAGGCCTCAAATAAGGCGATGCCGCGCAGGCCAAAATGTTTCGCGATCAGGTTCTTCTCGGTATCCATGGAGTAGCAAGCCGGAAATCTATTCTATATGCCACCCTTGCCATTCCCGGGATGTCAGCCGCTTTGTCCGGCGCCGGCCCCATTGGATTGGGCCGCCATCGAGGGAAATGCAAACATGAATACCGTGCCTCGCTTGTTCGAGCGGATACGGATGAAACCGGCGCGCTTCTCAATGATTTGCTTGCTCACCCACAGGCCCAGGCCGGTGCCAACATCCTTTTTGGTGGTGAAGAACGGCTCCCAGATCTTGTTTCGCACCACGGGATCAATGCCGGAGCCGTTGTCGGCCACGGTAATTTGAATTCCCGGCGCTGCTCCATTTTGTTCATGTGAATTCCTCGTCCGGATGGTGATCACGCCGTTGTCAGGACAGGCGTCAATGGCGTTGGCCACCAGGTTTGAGATCACCTGCCGCACCTCGCCGGCGATGGTGCGCACCAGGTCGTTCGCATGGAAATCTTTCACCACCTGGATGCGTTTCGACTTGAGCCGGGAGTGATAGATATTGAGCACACCCTGCACCAGCTGCGAAATATCCACCAGGTCAGGGATGCCGGAATCGCGATAGAAACCGAGCGTCTGCTTGGCCAGGTGGGCCACGCGCACCAGCTCTTCATCCGCCATCGCCAGGTAGTCCTGGGCGTGCTCCTGGTCAGAACGCGCAAGGTAGAGCAGATTGGTCACCGCCTCCAGAGGATTGTTGATCTCGTGGGCGATGCTGGCGGCCAGCCGACCGGCGGCGCTCAGCTTTTCCGTTCGGATAATCGCTTCCCGGGCCAGCTTCAGCTCGGTGGAGTCAACGATTACGCCGATAAACTCCTGCACCTCGCCTTCTTCGTTGCGAATCGGCGCGCCGGAGACAAGGGCGTCCATGACGGAACCGTCCTTGCGGATCTGCTTGGTTTCAATATTGGCCAGCGAAGCGCCGGTAGCCAGCCGTGCGATCAGCTCTGACCAGTCATGACCGGAGTGTGCCTGCACCGGCAGGGGCTTGCCCATGATCTCTTCCGCTCGCCACCCCAGCATGCTTTCTGCGGCCCGGCTCCAACTGGAGACCGTCCGGTCCCGGCGGAAACGCACAATGCCCACCGGCGACGCTTCAATCAGTGCGCCAAGCTCTTCGCTGAGCGCGGTAGCGCGGTGCTGTGAGAATTCACGGGCTTCATCCACCGCGTTCATCACCGAGGCTGTGCGCAACACCAGCGTAGTGAAAACCGCGACTACCAGCAGGACCAGGATCGCCATCCCGCCTTCCGGGCTTATCCAACCATCCCTCTCCATGAGTGTTTCCAGCAAGCCCAGTCCGGGGACCACCAGAAGTATTGCCGCGGTCAGGCGGCGCACCAGGAATCCGCCCAGCCGCGGATTGCTCAGCGAATTCACCACCCATCCCGAAGAACTGTGGCAGAGTATCGCCACGCCCAGCATGACGAAGAACAGCGCGGTAGGGACAGCCATCACTCGCCCGTAAAACGGGCGGAAGCTGAACAGGTAGCCGATAATTCCTATGTAAGCCACGCCCAGGCAGATCGAGCCGGCCAGGTCGGAAAAATAAATTCGCGTCCGGCGACGGAGAAAAATCAGGCCCACTCCGCTCACCAGGAAGGCAATCGATGAAGTAAAAGCGATCCGGCCGGGTATCGGCAGCCACCAATCACTCATGCGGTGGGCGAAGAACCGGCGGTCGATATTCAGATCGACGCCAAAAACATGTTCCACCACGCTCAACAGCCCAAAGGTCGCCACCAGCACTGCCAACACCGTGCCCATTCCGGGCCGCAGCCGTCCGCCGGACGCCAGCAGGAGAATTGAAATACCGCAGACAAGAAAACAAAGTGCTGAATTGGGGGCGACGAACGAACCGAATATCTGTCCCCGCAGCAGGGGTATCCGGAACTGCCATCCGGCCATCACCACCAGCGACCCGCCTATCAGCGCGAGCGTAGCTAGTGTTCCGGCGCGGCGGACCACCGGGGACGGAAGCAGATTCTGGGTTGGTTGAGACTCCATCAGATCGCAGGGCCGATCAAAATCGCGGCAACTCCTCTCGAACCTCTCAAGGTCCCGAATCCACGCTAGCCAGTTGGGGCCCAGGCCGTCATTAATTCAGGACTGAAGCTTCCGGGACATGCGTCACGCCAGCGGGTCGTCCTTCAATTGATCTTACTAGAATGGAGCAGGAACTCAGGGCTGCACCAGGAGCGTCCCCCGTAGACCTTTTGATCCTATGTATCCTTAGTAGGGCCGGGTGCAGCTTTGGTTGCTTTTTGATCTCAAATTGCTGGTACATGGACCATGGACGGTGCCCCGCCTCAGGCAGGCTTGAAAGGGCAAAAGTCGACCCGGGCTATGGAAACACAGCATTGATCTTTTGCTCGCGGAACGCAAAGATCCTTTGCACATCAGAACGGACTCTTAGCTTATAAACCAGGTGGCCCAGAGGGCCGAATGGCAGGGAAAGTTCCACGCGGTCGGTAATCAGGGTGGCATCTCCCTGCGCTTGAAAGCGATGTTCATGCCGCCACAGCTTGTAAGGCCCCCGCAACTGTAGATCGACAAAGCGGTGCGGCGGCTCCCAGTCGGTAATTTCACTGGTCCAGCCCAGCGGAATTCCGTGTAATCGCAGGCTGTATGTAATCAGAGTTCCCTTCTGGATTGGCTCCGGCTGCACCGAACGGATCCTGAAATGCAGCCACTCCGGCGTCAGGATCTCCAGGTTCTCCGCGCGGGCAAAGAACGCGAATACCTCGGCCAGCGGCCGTCGCACCAGCTGTGAAGATTCCACGATATAGGGTTTTTCCGCCATTCTGTGTCTCTTGGTTGATTGGAACACACCCGTCGCCGCCGTCACCAGCGGCATCTAACCTCATAGCAGAGGCGGCAACAGCAACGCCCCGGGAAAGAGCAGCTCTGAGTCATGATGAGGCTTCGCAGAATCAGAGAAGCGCTGTGGCGCACCGTGGAAGGCATACCGGCGAAGCACACTCTGCAGATGGCCGCCGCCCTTTCCTATTACTTTGTGATTTCCCTCTTCCCTGCTTTCCTTCTTCTCTCCGCGATTCTGGCCTATATGCCGGGCGCAAAACCTTTTGAGCAGATCCTCTCGATGATGTCCGGCTTCGTGCCCCGGGACTCAATCGAACTTCTGCGCCGCGTGCTGGCGACAGTGGTCACGCCCAACCGCGGCGCGCTGCTCTCCTTCGGCATCTTAGGCACCCTGTGGACGGCTTCCGGCGGCTTTGCTGCCACCATTGAAGCGCTCGATATCGCCTACGAAGTGAAGGAAGCGCGGCCGTTCTGGGTAACGCGCCCCCTGGCCGTCGGGCTCACCTTGCTGGTGGGAATTCTGCTCCTGATCGCTTTGGCCGTGATGATTGTTGGGCCGCAATTCGGCGCGTGGCTGTCTGGCCGCACCAATCTCTCATGGTTCTTTGCCCAGGCCTGGCCGTATATCCACTGGACGGTTGCCGTGCTCTTTACCGTGCTGGCCACCGAATCACTTTACTTTATGGCGCCCAACGTGAAGCAGCGCTTCTGGGCCACGCTGCCCGGGGCCGTGCTGGCCGTGGGCTGCTGGATTGGCCTTTCCTACGCCCTGGGAATCTACTTCCGCAGCTTTGCTCACTTCAGCCGGACCTACGGAACCATGGGAGCTGTGATCGCGCTGATGGTATGGCTCTACTGGACCGGGTTCTTCATGCTGGTTGGCGCTGAGCTGAATTGTGAACTGGCCAAAGAAACCCGCCAGGGCAAAATCGAACAGGATGAGGACGAGAGTGGGCTAACCCGGCTGGACATAGCCGCGTAGAAAACCACCAATAAAGGACACAGAGGCTCGCGCCGAACTAATTCAAGCTGCACAGCCTCTCCGTTTTTTTGCTCTGTGGTTCTGGCGCTATCTCGCTGATTTGAACAATGCAAACGCCGCGCCCTGGGGATCGGCTACGACCGCCCATGTGCCCACATTCTCCATGTCACGAGCGGGCATCAGGATTTTTCCTCCCAGCTTCGCGGTGTTGGCGGCCGCGGCCTTTACATCCGCTACCTGGAAATACAGCAGCCAGTGCGGCGGTGCGTTGGGATTGCGATGTTCAGCGGGTGGAATGCCGCCGATAAAATTCTCTCCGTTCTTGATATGCATGTAGCCGGACGGGTCTTTCTCGTCCTTCACGATCTGCCAGCCAAAAAGAGCGGAATAGAATTTGGCCGCCGCGTCGGGCTGGGGCGTGCTCAGATCGGCCCAGCAAAATGTGTTGTTGCCGGTCGTGGCGATGCCCGATTCCTTCTTGGCCTGCCAGAGTGAGAATATCCCCCCGGTGGGGTCCTGGACCACCGCCATGCGGCCGATGTCCATCACGTCAAACGCGGGCGCAAGCACTGTGCCGCCGATCTGGGCAACCTTGGTGACTGCCTGGTCGGCGTTCTCCACCGCAATGTACAACATCCAATGCGGCGGCACTCCCTGGGCGCGCTGCTCCTTGCGCATGCTGTAGGCAGCGCCGGTATCGAGCCCGGAAAGCTTGAACGTGGTGTAGTAATCGCTCGGGCCGATCGGGCTGTCCACTATTGTCCAGCCAAAGAGGGCGGTATAAAACTTCTTGGCGGCTTCCTGGTCTACTGTCGCCAGCTCAACCCAGCAAAACGAGCCGGCGGGATGTTTTTCGCTGTTTGCCATAGCGCAAAAGTATAACGCTTCGGCGGTGGAATCTGCAGGACGCCCCCGGCCGACGCGGTTCGGCTAAAATGGGATCATGGCAGGAAAGCTTCGATCAGCGACCTTCGGCGCGGCCCTTCTGTGCGCTCTGCCGCTGCTGGCCCAGTGGAAAAAAACTCCACTGGAAGCGCCGGCCCAGCCCAATCCACAGCTTTATCGGGCCGATGCCAACGCAGCCGACGATATCAATCGCGCTCTGGTAAAAGCGGCCCGGTCAGGCAAGCGGGTGCTGCTGAACTTTGGCGGCAACTGGTGCCTGGATTGCCACGTGCTCGATCGCGCGTTCCATCAGCCAAGGATCGCGCCACTGCTGGAGAGCAACTTTGTCCTGGTGCACGTGGATATCGGACAGTATGACAAGAACCTTGACCTGGCCAGGCGCTACCGCGTGAACCTGGAAAAGGGCGTGCCCTCGCTGGCCGTGCTCAGCGCGCGCGGGGCTGTGCTCTATTCCACATTCGATTTTGAACGGGCGCGGGTGATGACCGAGGAAGACGTGATCAGCTTCCTGGACAAGTGGAAACCGCCGGTAGCGGCCCGCAAATAAGACCTACGAGGACGTCTGCAACATCCGTTCGACTTCCAGAACAAAGTGCTGTGGCCCATCCTGCTTGGAGACCACTTTGTCCGGGCAGCTGTCGCGATCGAGAAATAGGTTTCCATCCACCTGCATGAGGACCTTCACCGATGAATGCGTCCGCTTGAGCTCTTCGCAAAACTCCAGGCCGGGCTCGGCAAAATGGCCCACGTCCACGATGACCAGGTCATAGCCGCAGTCGGCGGCAATCACCGAGCGGGCCGCCTCGAGGTCGGCGGCTGTATCCACATGATGGCCCTGCATGCGCAACATCAGGGCGCGCAAATGCTGCACTGTGGTGTAGCCGTTCACGAGCAATATCCGGGGAGCGCGTTTCTCGCGGGCCATCAGTGAACCACCTTTGATATTGGGTTGTTCACAAGAGTACATCGTCGGCAGCTCTGCTCTATCACCCGAAGGCCTTAATTCCCTTAGGATTTCTGCTCTCCCGCGATCACTCCAGATGCTGGTTGAACCATGCCGCAACGCGCTCAATCACGTCGCGCTGGTGCGCCGGATCGGCGAACATGTGGCCTTCATGCTCGTACACCACCAGCTCCGTCTCCACGCCCAGCGTCTTGAGCGCGTGCCAGAATTCATACGATTGCGGCGTTGGGCACTCGCCGTCACTATCGCCCACCAGCACCAGCGCCGGCGTCCTGGCCTTCTTGATGAACGTAATCGGCGAGCTCTTGGCGTACACCGCGGGATCGTCATACACCGTCGCGCCAAAGAACGGGATCATCCACTGGTCAATCTGATTCTCGCCGTAGTAGCTCTGCAGGTTGGCCAGTCCCGCGCCGGCCACCGCGGCGGCAAAGCGATTCGTCTGCGTCACCGCCCACATCGTCATGTATCCTCCGTAGCTCCAGCCCGTAATGCCCAGACGATGCTCATCGATGGGCGCCTCTTTCAGCGCCTGATCAACGCCGGTCATGATGTCGCGAAAATCGCCGTAGCCAAAGTCTTTCACGTTGGCGCGCGTAAACGCCTCCCCTTGCCCGTAACTGCCGCGAGGATTCGGCATGAAAACAAAAAATCCTGTTGAAGCCAGCGCCACGCCAAAGCTGCGCGCGTTCGGCCAGGAAGAATGCGCCATGGAGCTGGGGCCTCCATGCACCTGCACCACCATCGGATATTTCCTCGAGGGATCGAAGTTGCGTGGATACAGCAGCCAGCCTTGCAGATTGAATCCGTCGTTCTGCCAGTGAATACTCTTGGCTTCGCCCCACGCCGGCTTCAACGCAGCGTTGCGCGAGGTGATCTGCTTCCATTGCCCGATCGCCCCTGCCCAAACTTCAGGCGGATGCGCCAGCGACTGCCGAATCACAGCCGCCGTCTTGCCGTCCGCGGCTAGTGACACGGCGGTGCCCCAGCCATTGGCCGTAAGCAGCTCCGGGCCGTGCGCAAGAGTTTCAATGTTGCCGCCGCCCGCGTCCACGGTTGCGATTGCACTCTCGCCGTCCGCGTCTTCACCAAAAATAATTTTGCCCCCGCCCGGCATCCACGTGAGCGTGCTGGCTGAAGCTTTCATGTTCGGCGTAAGGTTGCGCGCTTCCCCGCCATCCGCTGGCACCACAAAGATGTCGCCGCCCACCGCTGGCTCATCGCTCATGATGCCGGAGATGAATGCCACCGACTTGCCGTCAGGCGACCACTTCGGGACAGCGATCTGCGAATCCACCGCCGGCCTGAAGATCGACTTCATTTCTCCGCCGGCTGCCGCGATGGTATATATCTGCGCGATGTACCAGTTGTCATCGCCATTGCCGTGCGCTGCCGTGGTAACGAAAGTTTTGCCGTCCGGCGACCAGTCAAATTCGTAAACATACATATCCGCGGGCGAAATCTGGCGCAGCCTGGCGGTGGCGACATCAATGAGCGCAAGCCGCTGCTCGGTGACAGCCTCCTTGATCACGCCAGTCTGGGCCTTCTCCGCCACCAACGGGCCGGCGGCCCGCTCAGCGTTTTCAGTAAACAGGAACGCAATGGTCTTGCCGTCAGGCGACCAGCCCGGCCCGGCCAGAAAGCCTTTCACGCTGGTAAGTTTGCGCGCCGCCCCGCCGCCGACACCGGCAACATAAACCTGTTGCTGCCCGCCTTTGGGAGCGTCAGAAAGAAACGCGATTTGTTTGCTGTCGGGCGACCAGGCAATCCCATCTTCTGAAGGCCCACCGGCGGTGATACGGTTTGGCTTTCCGCCGCCAACATCGGAAACATAAATGGCTGATCCGCCCTTGCCGGCCTCTACCCAGGCCACATGCTTGCCGTCGGGAGAAATCGCGGTCTGGTCAAAAGTGGTGGCAGAGAAAAGCGTGTGGATGACGTCGTCCATCGGCGCTGGCTGCTTTCGCGAAGCCGATTGGGCTGGAGCCACCTCCGCAAACACAAGACACATCAACGCGACTACAAATAGCTTTTTCAAGACAGCAGGCATTCGGTCTCTCCAGCAATGGATTCGATTTGTGGTGCGCACAATGATTTCTAGTGGGCCAGTTTTTCCAGGTCTTCGGCGGCGGCGTCGATCGCGGCAGCATAATCCGTCAAGGCCCTGGCCACACGCGTGATCTCTTTATCCGCTTCCTGATAATGCTTCTCTTCTATGCCTTCACGCACGCCGGGAAGAGTCTTCGCGCCATAACCGGTATAGAAGCCGGGAGCATAAATAAGGTGGCGATACCAGGGGCGGCGCGGCAGGCCTTCATCGCTGGTCAGTTTGCGCTCTGCCTGTACAAGCGCGGCGTTCAGCGCCTGAAGTGATTGCGTTGAGACGTTGCTGCTCGGCATCGCTTTCATCGCCTTGGCGTAACGCTGCGCGCTCCGGTCCAGCACGTTTTGCGCGTTCTCCAGCGGGGCAAAGTTCAGGAACGGCGGTACCTCTTCTTTCGGCGGCGCCACTGTAGGCCGGCGCGGATCGGATACTGCGGCGTACATGCCGTCTTCGATATTCTGGTTGCGGTCGTGAACCTGCTCCTGCTTGTCCTTCAGCAGCTTCTTCAGCTCATCAGAATATTTGTGAATGGTATCGGCGAAATCGGTGAAGTCATAAGGCAGCACGTCGGCGTCGGCAAAGCGAAGCACCATGGTGCCGACGGTTTGCGACAAGGCCTGGCCATAGACAAAATCTTTGTCGGAAAAATTGGTGAACCAATAAAAGTCGTCGTAGATGGAGTGGTAGATGCCGCCGTCGTCTTCGCCGCCAAAGCCAAGATTGAGCGAAGCCACGCCAAGATGGTCGATAAATGCGGTGTAGTCGCTGCCGGAGCCAAGCGGGCCAATACGCAAATCAGCGCGCGTGCGCGCCTCCTTGCGGTCTTCCGGACGGCCTTCTGTCAGTCGCCGGGCCTGGCCACGTTTCCAGACGGAGATCTTTGCCTCCGGATCGGTGATGTCGCGCGCCACGGAGTTAACAAACTTCTCCAGTGAGTGCGAGCCTTCAGCCTGGAGAAAGCCGCGGCCATTGCCGTCAGTATTGATATAGATCGCGGCGTGCCGCTTAATTTCGTCGCCGTGGTACTCCGCCCACTCGGTTGACCCCAGCAGCATGGGCTCTTCCCCATCCCACGCGCAATAAACGATGGTGCGTTTGGGCTTCCAGCCGTGCTTCAGCAATTCACCCAAGCCGCGGGCCTCTTCCAGCAGTGAGATCTGTCCGGAGATGGGATCTTCCGCGCCGTTCACCCAGCCATCGTGGTGGTTGCCGCGCACAATCCATTGGTCCGGGCTCTCCGAACCCTGGATCTTGAAGACCACGTCATACACCGGCTTGATGTCCCAGTTGAACTCCACTTTCAGATGGACCTTGGCCGGACCGGGACCTACATGGTAGGTAATCGGCAGTGCGCCACGAAAACTTTCCGGCGCGACTGGCCCCTTCAGCGCCATGAGCAGCGGCTTGGCATCGCCATAAGAAATAGGCAACGTGGGAATCTTGGTAAGCGTCGTGATGTCTTTAATCGCGAGCCGTTTGACGTCTCCCTTGGAGCCGACGCCGGGTGTGGTGGGGTCGCCCGGGTAGGTAGGCATGTCCATGACGCTGCCGCGCTGCACGCCGTTCTCGTTGCGCATGGGGCCCTGAGGAAAAACGTCGCCTTGAAAATAGCCGTCGTCACGCGGATCAGAGTAGATGATGCAGCCGATGGCGCCATGCTCCGCGGCGATCTTGGGCTTGATGCCGCGCCAGGAATTTCCATAACGCGCAATCACAATGGCGCCCTTCACCGAGATCCCCAGCCGGTCCAGCTCTTCGTAGTCGTGCTGCAGGCCGTAATTTACGTAGACCAGCCTGCCGGAGACGTCGCCATTGATCGAGTAGGCGTTGTAGGTGGGAAGCTGCTCGCTCTGCTGGTTGGAGGTCGGGTCCACAGGAACCGTCGGTTCCTGTAGCTTGGCAACGTAGTGCGACGGCTCCGTCATCTCCAGAACGCGTTCCTTGGGCGTGGGAAAGAGGACATCGAATTGCTCAATCTGCGCGTCGAGCCCCCAGGACTTGAATTGCGCAAGGATCCACTCGGCGTTCTGCTTGTCATAGGGCGAACCGACATGATGCGGATGCGCGCTGAGCCGCTGCATGGAATCGCGCAGTATCTTGGGGTCAGGGATGCTGCGAAACGTTTTCTCAAAATCACGCTCAGCCTTGCTGCTGGCGGATGTAAAGCCGAACAGCGGTTCATCGTCAGAGTTGGCGGCAGAGAGCGGAAGAAGGGCGGTCAGACAGATGACGGCGGTGAAAATGATGCGGCGCATGTAAGCTCCTGGAGTGGTAACGAGAGATTGTATCGTAACGTTACCAGCGGAGTTGGCTGAAGGTGGATAACACCGCTCCGGCTCAGGCGATCGCAACGGGAGGCCACCGGCCCAACGCTCTTCATATTCTCCCGCAGCTTAGATTCGCGAATAATCGGCGCGCCAGTCAGTAACGGATTTCTTGATGTCGGTGCGGCTCAGCCGTTCATCGAGCGCGCGCTGGACCAGCCCGGGCAGTTCAGAGTCGGAGGCAAAGCGCAGACCGACGATCTGCGAGTCGGTAAGCTCGCCCATGCGTGACCGCAGCGGCTCGGGCAGGATCGAGCCAAGGCGGAGACGCTCTTCCAAACGAATAATGCGGTCCTGAAGATGCGTGGCATAGCTGCGTGTGCGTCCGGCAAAAATCATGAGCGCCACAGACACCAGCAGCAGCCACACGCCCAGCTTTCCCGGATAACGGTAGAGCGAGTAGGCAACCACCAGCACATTGATCAGCAGGATCGGCAGAACAAAAAAATGAAATGGAGGATCAAACTTCGTGTGGTTGGAATAACTCTGCGGCGTCTGGGCCATGGCCTCTCCTTATATATGCGTTATCCATGCGATTGAGTGTACCGGACTAGATGCCGTGAACGGCGGCGGGATACAAATATTTAGGGCGGGCGGAACGCCGGACCGCCCGCAGGTAAAATGATGGGCCTGTGGACAGCATGACATGACGGCCAAATACATCGGCGCCATCGATCAGGGGACAACCAGCACCCGCTTTATCGTGTTTGACCGCGCGGGCCGGGTGGTGGCTTGCGCGCAGAAAGAGCACCAGCAGATTTATCCGCAGCCGGGCTGGGTGGAGCACAACGCGGAAGAGATCTGGCAGCGCACCCAGGAAGTGATTGCCGCCGCAATGGCCGCTGGCGGCGTCAAAGCGGCTGACCTGGCGGCCATTGGCATCACCAACCAGCGCGAGACCGCTGTCGTCTGGGACCGCAAAACGGGAAGGCCGCTGGCGAATGCAATTGTGTGGCAGGACACGCGGGTTGCCGCCGAGGTCGCGCGGCTGGCGCGGGAAACAGGCGACGACTTTTTTCGCGGCCGCACGGGGCTGCCGTTATCAACCTACTTCAGCGCGTTAAAACTGCGCTGGATATTGGAGAACGTCCCCGGCGCTCGGGCCAGGGCGGAAGCCGGAGAAGTTCTCTTCGGCAATATGGACACTTTTTTGCTGTGGCACCTGACCGGCGGAACTGCAAGCGGCATTCACCTGACTGACGTGACCAACGCCAGCCGAACCCAACTGATGAACCTGAAAACGCTCGCGTGGGACCCGGAATTGCTTCAAGCATTTTCCATCCCGCAACAGATGCTGCCCCGCATCTGCTCCAGCAGCGAGGTCTACGGCCAGGTTGCAAGCGGGCCTCTGCAAGGCGTGACGGTCTCCGGAATTCTGGGTGATCAGCAGGCGGCGCTGGTGGGACAGACATGTTTCAAGAGCGGCCAAGCCAAGAACACTTATGGCACAGGCTGTTTTTTGCTGATGCACACCGGCGAGAAGCCGGTGCAGTCGCAACACGGTTTGCTGACCACCGTGGCGTACAAGTTGGGCGGGCAGCCGGCGCGATACGCGCTGGAAGGGAGCGTCGCCATTGCCGGCGCGCTGGTGCAGTGGCTGCGGGATAACCTGGGCCTGATCCGCTCGAGCGCGGAGGTTGAAGAACTGGCGCAAGCCGTGGAGGATAACGGCGGCGTGTATATGGTCCCGGCATTCTCCGGGCTTTACGCGCCTTACTGGAAAGCCGATGCGCGCGGAGTGATTACCGGCTTGACCCGCTACGCCAACAAGGGCCACCTGGCGCGCGCTGTGCTGGAAGCTGTGGCCTTCCAGACGCGCGAGGTCGTGGAAGCCATGGCTCAGGATTCCGCTATCGCGCTGGAAGTGCTGCGCGTGGACGGCGGCATGGTGCGCAACAATTTATTGATGCAATTTCAGGCGGACATCCTCGACCGTCCTGTAGTGTTGCCGGCCATCGAAGAGACCACCAGTCTGGGCGCCGCGTATGCCGCCGGATTGGCCGTGGGATTCTTCCGCACGGAAGATGAGCTGTGCGCGCATTGGACCGCGGCCAGAACCTGGAAGCCGCAAATGGACGCAGCGAAACGAGAGCAGATGTACCGGACATGGAAGAAGGCGGTGAGCCGATCATTCGACTGGGTCGATGACTGAGAAGATTGTGCAGCGCTGCTATTGCCGCCCCTGCGCTGGCCACCCGCATTGCGGCCTCCGAATCAAAATGGGGTGAGAATTTTTCCATCCGGAGGCATGCACATGAAAGTTCCTTTCCTGATTGGACGCCTGGTGTTCGGCGGTTTCTTTCTTTACAACGGCATTCATCATTTAAAAGAGCGCCGGCAACTGGGCCAATATGCAAAACAGAAAAACGTCCCCATGCCTGAGGCAACAGTGGCCGCCACTGGCGTGGCGCTGATCGCCGGAGGCACTAGCATCCTGCTGGGAGTGAAACCGAAGCTGGGGGCGGCGGCGATTGCCGGCTTTCTGATGGGAGTCTCGCCCGTAATGCATGACTTTTGGAGTGTTGAAGATCCCGGCCAGCGGATGAATGAAATGACCAACTTCAGCAAGAACGTCGCCCTGCTGGGAAGCGCGCTGGCCCTGATGGGCGTAGATGAGCCATGGCCGGCGAGCGTGCCCATCGGGCAAGACGAATCGCAAATCGGGTTTGAAGACCTCCTGGCGGCGTAAGAAAACAGCACAGAGAATGCTGCGGACAACACTTCACCACAAAAAGGCTTGAGAGGGACCATGCCCTGACGCTGCCAACCTCAGTGGTAATTACCGGAATCGACAGCCACGAGGTCCTGCAACAGGCGTTCGAAGCCGCATAAACATTCAAGCCCATGAGCAAGGAGCAGGTTGCGGCGCTGCTGGCGCGAACGGAGAAGCTGGCCGCCAGGGGCCAGTACGAGTTGTTCAAACCTCAGCCCATTTCGATTCAACCAGCGCACCATCCGAAGTGGCTGGGCCAGCAGTCGCCCAGGGTCGACCAGCTTGCCGGCCCGCCCAACTAGTCCAAGTTATGGTTCGCTGTTCAGTGGAACGAATTCTGTCCTGACGTTGCCATCCGGAGTAATGGTGTGCATGGAGAAGCCCAGCCCATTGCTCCATGGCAGCGGACGCGCGGTGCTGGGCGCCACGTGCCATACGATGCCATCGCGCTCAAAAGTAGTGCCCACGTGCCAATGCCCGGCCAGCATGTGCCGCACGCCAAGGCGGTGCAGTATTTGAATCTCGCGCGAGCGGTATGGCTCATTGATGACCCAGTAAGGCTTGGGGTCCGGAGGCATATTGTCGCCGCGAGCGGCGGGAATGTGCTGAATACCGATCACGATGC
>DASTPO010000185.1:0-14216 GCA_035762225.1 Candidatus Angelobacter sp. | reverse complement strand
CATAATTCTGTCCGGTATCCACCAGCAGGTGCTCGCAGCTCTGATCCAGCAGGCTGATGACGAGGCTCAGCCGGATAATCTCCGGCCTGGTCCCCAGAACGGTCATGATCTTCAACGCAGTGTCTCCTCAGTTTCGTGGGCCACGTCTTCCATCATCAGGCGTTCACGCTTCAGCAGAGCGACGGTCTGAGGCAAATCCATCACATCATCCGATGAACTGTACTCTTTTTGCAGGGAGCCGTCTCCGGCGATGGAGTCACACACTTCAGGAAGCATGGATTGAATCACGTAATAATCTCCGCGCTGGATTGTTCTGTGCGCTTCCTCGTCGCTTACAAGGCTCTCGTCAGTGTCCTCAGGCGTTTCCTGAGTGGGCACTCTTTATTCGGCGCGGACAAGGAACATATCCATCACAAACTTTTGGAATTAGGGATGACGCAACGCCAGGTGGTTTGGATCCTTTACGGGGTTTCAGCTTCCTGCGCAGTGCTGAGCCTCTCTTTGCTGCATCCCTCGCACCTGATGATTGTGCCGGTTGCCGGCATTTTTCTTCTGCTGATGTTCTTCGGTGTCCGCAAGCTCGGTTATCACGAACTCGCCGAATTTCAACGCGTGTGGAAGCGCGCCGCACAGCAGAAGCGCGTTTTTGCCCGCGATATTGCCTTGCGGAAAGCCACGGTCGAGCTGCCCAGGCTGCAAAGCTTCGATCACGTCCTCAAGGTGTTGGAAAACTGCCTGCGCCAGGATTTTGACGGCTTTGAGCTGGAGCTTGATCCCGAGCCGTTCGGCGACGGACCTATGCCATGCAAAGCAGTCATCCAGCGTGCCTGGCGAAACGGCTATCAGGAGAAGATGGTGCTCACCCTGGAGCTGAGCACTCCCAGACATGGTTTGATCGGCAGGATTTCCTGTCACCGGCAGATGGGTAGCGGCTGGCTGGTTGACACCGATCTTCTGGCCGGATGTCTGCAGAACTCTTTGGGACTGGCGATCGAAAACTGCATGTCGCATTCCCGCAAGCCGCTGTTTCAGGTCCTTACCCTGGAGCGCTGGGGCGCCAAGGATGCCAGTTACTCTGAGTCTCAGTACCTGACTTTTCCCGCGGTTGCAATGCCTCCTGACGCGGAATTCGCTTCCGCTTCCGGAGACGACTGATCAATCTCTCTGGGTTCCTGACCTGTTGATTCCTGACCCGTTGATTCTTGCTGCCGGCGAACCACTTCCCCATTGCCGGCAGTCCCTGAACTGGACTCATCCCTGAACATGCGAGCATTCGCGGCTTGAATCTTGCGATGTTATTTACCGGCGTTGGCCAGTCGGGCTCTTAATTCGTCAACCGAGGCGCGCAGCGCCTGCACCTGCCCTGTCAGCTTCTCCACTTTCGCAGCAGCATCTGTGTTTTGTTGGCTCAGGGCTTTTTGCATGCTTTGAATCGTCAAGTTCATTTTGTTGACGCTATCTGTCTGCTGTGACAGCAGGTCTTTCACTGCTCCCACTCGCTCATCGACCCGGTCCATTTTGTCGTTCAATATCTGGACCGTGGTCTGGAGTTGGATCAGTTGCTCCGGGACACCGGCTCTTGCAGGCAGTACAAGATAGATCAGGAGGAGCGCCGCCACCGACAAAACGAAATACAGTTGGTTTTTCATCATCGGCCCTCATTGTATTTTAAGCAGAATGACAAAAGCAGCTAGCTTGCCATCTACTCCTTCCTGGCTCGTGCCCGGCACCTCCTGGCCGCTCTGGCATCCGATGCACCGCTAACAGAATCAGTGAATCGCATATTCTGATACCCCTAAAGCCGGGAGCCCGAACCGTTCCCAACCTCCCACGTGTTTTCTTCAACTTACCGGTGGACTCGTGACAGCGTCCGATCACTGGAACGTTTGTTATTCACCTCCGATCATTCGCGCCACTCAGGGGAAAGTCTGCCTCCCGGGTGGTCGATTTCACGAAAAAGCTGCATTACACGCTGTGATTTTTGTCACATGCTACCGACCATCGCCTATGAAATCATGGCCTCGGATCATCCGATGACTTCAAGCCCTACTCGTTCCAACACATTGCAATTGATTCTTGGCACAGGGGCATTCGCGCTCTGTTTCGCGGTTTTTGGCTCAGTTTCAGCCATGATGCCGGTGCTTAAGAAATATTTCCATCTGGCGCCGCTGCAGGCCAGCATCGCTATGGCAATTCCGGTTTTGCTGGGCAGCCTGGGCCGGATACCACTGGGCCTTCTCACCGATCGGCTGGGCGGGCGCAAGGTCTTTACCTGGACCATGGTCTTCTCCGTCGCGGCGGCCCTCCTGATGGGCAAGGTAGAAACCTATCCACAACTCCTGCTTTTTGGCTTTTTTACAGGAATTGCGCTGGCCAGCTTTTCCGTGGGAGTAGCTTTCGTGAGCGGCTGGTATTCAGCGGAAAAGCAGGGATTCGCGCTTGGTGTCTATGGCGCCGGCAACGTGGGCCAGTCAGTGGCGGCATTCGGAGCGCCTTTATTGTTCGGTTACGTGGGCTTCCGCAATACGTTCTGGAGTTTTGCCGGGTTACTCGCCGTCTGGACTGTCATCTTCTTCTGTTTCGCAAAAGATGCTCCGCGCACCGGCCCTGCAAAATCGTTTGCCCAGATGGTGCGTCCCCTGAGCGACAAGATGAGTTGGGTGCTCAGCTTCTTTTATTTCCTTACCTTTGGCGGGTTCGTAGCAATGAGCATTTACCTGCCCATGTTCCTGACCGAACTTTTCAAACTCACTCCGCAAGACGCGGGCTTCAGAACTGCGGGGTTCGTGCTGTTAGCCACTGCGATGCGACCCGTGGGCGGCTGGCTGTCAGATAAAGTCGGGGGACTGACGATCTTGTTATGGATATTTCCGTTCGTCACCGCAATGGCCCTACTCATGACCTTCCAGACGATGGTTCCATTTACCCTTGGTGCGCTCGGAATGGCGGCCGCAATCGGGCTCGGCAACGGCGCGGTGTTCAAGCTGGTTCCGCAATATTTTCCACAGTCGGTCGGAGCAGTCACCGGGTTGGTGGGGGCCATGGGCGGGCTGGGAGGCTTTTTCCCTCCCCTGGCACTCGGCTTCATCAAGCAGCAAACTGGTTCTTTCATCTGGGGCTTTGCCCTGCTCGCGCTCTTTGCGCTGCTGTGCTTGCTGGTCGCCAGGATGACGACCCGAGCCAGCATGCAAAGGCAAGCCCTGAAAGCCACATGACAAATGCGGCCTGGAACCTACTCGTGAAACGATATATTCTCGCTTTGATGATTGCTCGATGGACCCTAAAACAGACCAGGAGCACACATTGTGACTCGACCGGATGTTAGCAGGCGCGACGTAACGCACGCGACTATCTGGGGCTTGAGTGTTGCAGCCACTCTGCTGATTGCCATCTTCATCGGCAGCAACGCACTCAAGCATTACGACGCAGCCCTGGTCCCTTATACCGGCGCCTGCGTGTTCGCCGCGTTTGGAATCGGATATCGCTTTTCCATGTGGCTGCGGCGCCCGCCCACGCGCAAATATTGGTTCTCCGGCTGGCGGATATTTTTTCAACCGTCCAGGCTGCCACGGAACGTTGTCGAGCTGGTAAAGGTTTTCTTTTCTGACTTCTTTGCGCAGCGTTTCATTGAAAAGCGGTCCCACGCCCGCTGGGTCGCGCATTGGCTCATTGCGTGGGGATGCATCCTGGCTGCTGCGGTTACCTTTCCCCTGTCATTTGGCTGGGTCAATTTCAAGAGTGCGCCCGGCAATCAGGAAGTCTATCGGGCCTTCGTTTTCGGCCAGCAGGTTTCCACCTTTCATCTGGGAACAATCACCGCTGCCCTTACCTTCAACATCCTGGACATATCGGCGGTCATGGTCTTGCTGGGTGTCGGCCTGGCGCTCTATCGGCGGGCCCGCGACCGCGGCGCTATTTCTGTTCAGCAGTTTGCCCAGGACATGATGCCTCTGCTGATGCTTTTCGCCATTTCCATCACCGGTCTCTTCCTCACCGCATCCACGCATTTGCTGCATGGCCTGAATTACGGATTTCTCTCCATGCTGCACGCGGTAACGGTCATCTTCACTCTTCTGTACCTTCCGTTTGGAAAGTTCTTTCACATATTCCAGAGACCGGCGCAGATTGGTGTCCAGTTTTACAAGGAAGAAGGAGCGCGGACTCAACCAGCTGCGTGCATCCGTTGCCAAGCGCCGTTCGCCTCGCGCATGCACGTTCAGGACCTGAAGGATGTCGAGGCTGCACTGGGCATACGCTACCAATTTACCAGTGGCGCGCATTACCAGGATGTGTGTCCAGCCTGCCGGCGCAAGTCGCTTGCGATGGCCCAGGATGCCAAGTGGCGCGATCAGGTCACGCGTTCCGCTAATTCAGAACCGACGAGAGATATATGGCCAAACTACCAATAGCAATTCCTGACCTGGTTGCCGAGTTCGGGCCCACACTGAACCGCATCCCTGGTCCGGGATGGAATGCTGACACGGAGCCGGACAGGATTGTAAAGACGCATTGCTGTTTCTGCGGCCAGCAATGCGGGATCCAGCTCAAGGTGAAGGATAACCGCGTCATCGGCTTTGAGCCGTGGGAAGATTTTCCGTTCAACCAGGGCCGGCTTTGCCCCAAGGGTGTAAAGAGATACATGCAGGATGAGCATCGTGATCGCCTGAAAGCGCCTCTGGTTCGTAAGGACGGTACGGGTTTTGTTCCAGTGAGCTGGGATCAGGCGCTGGACAAAGTTGCCGGCGAGATCAAGCGCATCCAGCAAGCCTATGGCCCTGATTCGTTTGCCCTGCTGGGTGGCGCCTCATTAACCAATGAAAAAGCCTATCTCATGGGGAAGTTTGCCCGGGTGGCGGTGAAGACCGCCAACATCGATTACAACGGCCGGTTGTGCATGGTCTCCGCAGCCGCGGCATCGAAAAAGATCTTTGGCATTGATCGCGCAGCCAATCCGTGGAGCGATATTCCCCTGGCCAAAGCTATCCTGGTCGCCGGGGCGAACGTTGCCGAGTGTGCTCCAATCACCACCCACTATCTATGGCAGGCGCGGGAGAACGGCGCCAGGCTGATCGTCATGGACCCGCGCCTGACGCCCATCGCGCGCAACGCTGACCTTTATATCCCTGTGCGTTCCGGCGGAGATATCGGTGTCTTCAACGGCATGCTGCACGTCATGATTGAGCGCGGCTGGATCAATCGTGAATTCATTGCCCGGCATACCACCGGATGGGAGCAGGTGGAAGAAGCGGTGCGGCAGTACACACCTGAATACGCTGCACAAATCGCGGGCGTTCCAGCCGGCATGATTGTGAAAGCGGCGGAGATATGGGGGCCGGCCTCTACCAGTTTTCTCCTGCACGCGCGTGGTATTGAGCACCATTCCAAAGGCGTGCAGAACTGCATGGCGGCAATCAATCTCATTGTTGCCACCGGCCGCATTGGCCGCGAAGGTTGCGGCTACGCCATGATCACCGGCCAGGGCAACGGCCAGGGTGGCCGTGAGCAAGGACAGAAATGCGACCAGCTTCCCGGTGGCCGCGATGTCGAAAATCCGGAGCATCGCAAATACATTGCCGGCGTCTGGGGCGTGCCGGAAGAGAGCATTCCCCATAAGGGGCTCTCGATGGTTCCCATCCTTGAAGCCATTCATGCCGGGAAGATCAAGGGATTGATGGGAATCTCGTGCAATCCCATGGTTTCCTTGCCCAACAATTCCTACATCCGCGAGGCCTTCGAGAAACTTGAGTTCTTTTCCCAGATCGATTTCTTCATGTCAGAGACTGCCCGCTATGCGGATGTGGTTCTCGCCGGCTCTTTGATGGAAGAGGACGAAGGCACCACCACCAACGTGGAAGGCCGCGTGATACATCACAAAAAGGTCGTCGATCCGCCTGGGGATGCGCGCGTCGACTGGAAAATTATTTGCGATATCGCCGCCCGGCTTGGTCAGGCCGAAAAATTTGCCTTCTCATCCCCCAAAGAAATATTTGATGAGCTGAGACTTGCCTCCAAGGGCGGCATCTGCGACTACTTTGGCATTACATGGGACCGCATTGATCGAGAGCACGGTGTCTGCTGGCCATGTCCCTCTTCTGACCATCCCGGCACACCGCGGCTTTACGAAGGCAACAAGTTTAATCACCCTGACGGAAAAGCCCATTTTCAAGCGGTGGAGTGGCAGCCCGCCGCGGAGGAGACTGACAGCGAGTATCCGATCATTCTTACCACAGGCCGGGTCGTCTCCCACTACCTTTCCGGCACGCAGACGCGCCGTATTGGAGCACTGATAGATCAATATCCCCAGCCTTTATGTGAAATCCATCCTCTGCTCGCAACCAGGCTTGGTGTGGCCGAAGGCGACTTCGTAAAAGTTGAGAGCCGTCGGGGCTCGGTTACGGTGAGGGCCAACGTGGTGAAAACCATCCGGCCCGACACCGTTTTTGTTCCCTATCATTGGCCTCTGGATCGTGCCGCCAACAACATGACGATACGCGCCATCGATCCGATCTCGAATATTCCGGAATACAAGATCTGCGCCGTTCGTGTCAGTAAAGTGCCTGCCCCGCACGACGCCATTTCAGAACTGGAGATGCAAGCCGGAGGCGTTCGATGAGCGGCTTCGACAACATGGAGTTCTTTATCGACCATTCGCGCTGCATTGGCTGCCGCTCATGCGTGCAGGCTTGCGAAGAATGCGACACACACCGGGGCATCTCAATGATTCATCTGGAAACCGTCATGCGGCTCGACAGCGTCCAGACTGCGCCACAAATCTGCATGCACTGTGAGGATCCAATCTGCGCCCAGGTATGTCCGGCAGACGCGATCAAGAAAACCCCGGATGGCGTTGTCCAGAGTTCGCTCAAGCCACGCTGCATTGGCTGTTCCAACTGTGTGCTGGCCTGCCCATTTGGTGTTCCCAAATACAAGGCTGAAATCAATCAAATGATGAAGTGTGACATGTGTTATGACCGCACCAGCGTCGGGAAACGGCCCATGTGTGCGACCGTTTGTCCTTCCGGGGCCCTGGCTTTCACCACGCGCGAAAACATTGAGCGTACGCGACAGGGAGTTGCCATTCGCGACTGGCAGTTCGGAAGTGAGACCGTACGCACCAAGGTCAACGTGCTGGTTCCGCGCGACGTTACAAGAATTGACGTGACGATTGAACAGATCAGTATGAGAAGCACCGACGAATACGATGTCGCGGCGCTGCTCATGGGGGATTGAGATGCCTGAAGAAAAAGATAAGAAGCAGGACGAATGCTTTGAATGCAAGAAAAAGAAAGACGCTCGCTGGCGCCAGGATTTCCCCGTCGACTGGGAGAGCGATAACTATGTTACCCGCCGGGAGATGGTGAAGTTCCTGGCTCTGGGATCATTGACCATCGCCGGAGCAAACGCCGTCATTGCCGGAATTCCACATGTCGTCAAAGCGTCCGAGATGCCGAAAACCAAAGTGGCTCTTGCCTCTTCTATTCCAGTCGGCGGCTCCGCGCTGTTCTCTTATCCGACCGCAGAAGATCCTTGCATTCTTGTGCGGCAAGCCAATGGCAATCTCGTCGCATACTCCCAGGTGTGCACGCACTTATCCTGTGCGGTCGTCCATAAGGAAGACGACAACAGCCTGTTTTGTCCCTGTCATCACGGTTATTTCTCCGTCGAAGAGGGCAAACCCTATGCAGGTCCGCCCAGTCGTCCTCTGCCGCGTATCAGACTCGAACAAGAGGGTAACGAGATTTTCGCAGTTGGGGTGGAAGTCTGATGAGTTCCCGCCAGGCACAAGGAACAACGCTCTTTACGGCATTGCTGGTGCTGGTCGGCATAGGAGTGGTCGTACAACTCTGGCTTCTGGCTGCCTCTGTGGATGCGCTCATGCGGCATCAGGGAGGAACCGCGGTCCATGCCACTGTCGGATCTGTCATCGTTTTCGCTGTCAATGGCCTGCTGGTCCTTTACGTTTTCAATTTTGATCGCAAGATCAAGCGGGATCGCAATTGAATTGAGTTCGATTGATGATTTAGTGCGGTGCAGCGGCAACTGTACGTTTCTTCAGAGCCCTTCGAACGGCGCTCCACGAGAAAGCGCATTTCTCCTGGCATTGACCGACCTGAAGCTAACCGAACACGCTTGAAGATAGCGTGTTCCTGGTGAGTACGCTCTAGCTTGCCGATCTTCGGCCGGCCATCTGATGGGCGGGCGGCATTTGGAAGGTAACAATCATATTGGCCGCAAACAAGGTGACAGCCGCCAATTCGCAGATCGCAGACCAGGGCAATGCCCTCCAGGCGGGTGCCCAATAATTTTCATACGCCAGGATCTCACTGCTCACTCGCACAAGGCAGCCGGCGTTCAACAGTAGCAGGCACGTGAGCATCAATCGCGGACTGTACAGCACTCGCATTCCGGCAAAAGCAGGAAGGACTCTTTGCCCAATGGCAAATACCATCGCGGCGACGAATCCGACAGTAAGCGCGTGGCGCGAAGCTCCAACCCAGCCATGGGCATGATCGAAATAGGCGGCGCAGATGCCGAGACCCGCCGCTATCATGAGCCAGACGTAAGCGACTCGAACGAACAAAGGAAATGAGCCGTGGACTCCCGCAGTCTTGGCTGCTCGCTCGGGCGGCAGGAAGAGATGGAAAGAGGTGACGGCGAGAATGGCCGCGGAGGCAATCACCCACGGTGCGAGATGAGAGAGCCCTGCGAAAAACAGGATAACGCCGGCAATGCTTAGCCAGAGCGCAAGACGGAGCTTGGGCTCGTCCACCGGCTTCAGCCCCAGGAACACGGGAAGCCATCGCGCGCTGAAACCCCAAACGGTGGGCACAATGAAGGCATAGGCCAGTAGCGTGAGAAATCTCGCTTCAGTAGCGGCCGGAAATTCCGGGGCCGTATTACGCACGCTGACGCATAACGCCGTCAGAAGGTTCATCAGCAAGCCAGCGCCCAAACCGGCCGTGCCCACCAGAACCGCAACGATCCATGCTGGCTTGGTTCCCCTTGGGCGTTTTGATTCCCTTGATCGGTGGCCTCTGACTGATTGTAGAAAGATGACAAACGCGCCTAACTCAAGCAAAGCTGAGAGAGGCAGCGTCACGCGCCAATATAGATGATAGAAGCCGGCAGCCCAGCGAAGAAGAACCCCTGGCGTCCAGAGAGCCCATGCTGCCCAGCCGCGCGAAGATCCCTCCGCTGCGCGGCCGGCCATTTTAGGAATGGAATAGAACCCGATGCCCAGAATGAAAGTGCCGATCCACCCAAATATCTGGGCGTGGCCATGGGCTTGAATCCAACTCGCAGAGATCGGGGCGCCGTGGTTTCCGCTCAGGGAAATCAGGTTCCACACACCCAGGAAGGTGCCGGGTAAAAGCATGAAAAACATCCCCGTGATCGCATACACCCTCAGTAGCCCTTGAGCGCTTTCCTCGCGGGCCTTGATGAGGATCGTGGGGACATCGTCCTGCCGGATTTCAGCGTCCATGGCTGCCATTGTCACGGTTTCTACGCTCCCTTTTCCATCTCGATCGAGCGTGGGAAAAGTATGTTGTTTTCCAGATGAACGTGCTGGTGCAGGTCCGCCTCAAATTCTTTTAGCGCAGTGTATAAAGTGTTGTAGCTGAAACAAGCGCCTGGAGGCGGCGTGTAATTCGAGCTGAGAGCGCTGATTTCCCTAAGGGCGGCTCCGGCTGCGTCGTGTTCCAGTTCCATCATGCGTACCGGGTTGCTTACGGGGCCGAATGCCGGATTTGGTTTCGTGCTGCCACTTCTTACGGCATTTTCCAGCGCGACGATGTACGGGAAGAGGATATGCTCCTCTTTCATCATGTGGCTGCTCAACTCCGCCGCCATCGCCTGGAATGTTTGCTGTATCTGGCTTAATTCCGGATGGTTCCTGCCGTGGACCGAAACCACTTTATTCAGCAGCTGATGAAGGCGAGGGAGCTCTTTCTTTACGTATGCGTGGTGGGTGGAAAGTATGTGCCCGATCAGCTCGCCCAACGCTCCCCGGTTGAAATCCGGAACCGCTCCCTGAGCTTTTGGCTGGCCGTCATCGCCCAGTTCTCTTAACACGCTTTCAACCGGCACCTTGGCCCGCCGGCAAGCATCGTCCAATGACTGCGATCCGCCGCAGCAATAGTCAATGCCGAGCTTCTCAAAAGTCCGGGTCGCATTGGGGATTTCTATGGCTAACTCTCTGACCGTTCTGCTGGAATCAAGGTTCATTGCTGTAGCTCCTTTAGGAGAGTTCACTGAATCGAAAACTCTAAAGGCGAGTGTAGGAGCTGAATCAAACCGGGCCTATGACTTTTGTCACACTGAGGTCTTTTTATTCTGGGGTTTCAAGTTCTGCCTTGAGGCGCGTGACGTCGGGGATTGTCACGGTCTTGGAGTCCATATAAATAAGTTCTTCGGCCTGTAATCGGCTCAGGTTGCGCGACACGAGCTCCCGCACCGTGCCAATTTCAGACGCAAGCTCCTGATTGCTGGGAGGCAATTGAATTTCAATTCCCACCGCAGTCTTTTTTCCCGTTTTCGCCATGCGTATCAGGACCGAAATAAGCCGTGCACGAACAGTTGTGAACGCGAGCTCCTCGATGATCCCCACCAACTTACGCAGTCGTCCCCCAACCACTTTAAGGACTTTCAGAGGAACCTGAGGATGGACCAGGCATAGGGAATGGAAATCCTGTTTGCTGATGAAATAGACTCTGGCATCTTCGATGGCAGCAGAGGATGCGGGGTAGGTACCGCCATCGAACAGTGGCAGTTCGGCGACCGAGCTTCCTGGGCCCTCGACTGTCAAAATCTGCTCGCGGCCATTGGGAGAACTCTTGAAGATCCGCACGCGGCCATTCTCGACGACGAAGAGACCGTTGCAGGAATCACCTTCCGTAAACAGGATCTCTCCTTTCTGATAATCGCGGGGCACGGCCCGTTCCGCAAGAAACTGGAGCTCAGCCTCGGTAAGGCCCTTGAAGATGGGCACTCTTCGAAGCACTTCGTCGGCTTGGGCCAATGGCGGCATCGCTCATATTCTAAACCGCCAGGTTTGCTCCACGGCATGGACACTGGAGCGTAGCGCGTTCGCAAAGCATCGCGGGAACCGCAGGGGCATCCGAGATACGACTGAGAGCTCGTTGGCGAGAGGCTGCGTAAATACGAGTCGAAAACGCCCACAGCATCCAGGGCCGCCAATGCGCATGCCCCACGAGCTGCTTTAACCCCGGCTCGACGAGAGGTCCAGACGTTTTATCGCTGTGATAGATGCTGCGCGATAGCCCATATGCTGCTGATAGAACGCGCTGGCGAGCGTGTTCGCCGCATGATATTCCAAAAGCGCGAACTCCGCCCCTCGCTCACGCCCCCAGTCTTCCGCCTTGCGCAGAAGTTCTCTGCCGATACCTTGATTCTGGTGCTTGCGCCCCACTGCGATCTCGGATACAAGGCAAAAAATCATTGCCCGGTGCATCGCATCCAGCGGCTGATAGGATCGGGCGTCTATGAATCCTACAATCTCGCCTCCGAGTTCCGCGACAAAAGTGACGTTCTCTTTAGCGTCGGGCGAATGTTGTTTCCCTTCCCTGTAGCGTTCCGCTATCGTTTCAGCTGCCGGGACGAAGTAGAGTTCAGAATCAAGGCTGGCGTGATACTCAGCACTCTCGAGGAAGATGCGGGCGATGCCGTCAGCGTCTTCAACAACAGCCTGACGAATAGTTGCCGCGATGTTTGAAGCTTCTCGGCTCATTGCTTTACCCGAATTCCTCCAACACGCTCTTCCCATTCTGACTGAGAAACGACGCCGATACTTGGCGCCGGGTCGGCATCGATCTTGGCAATGAACTCCAATAAGTGGCCATTGACATCATGGAAGTAGATCGACGCGGCAGGCATCCAGCCAAATACGCTGGGCTCGTCTGTAATCTGACCGAAAAAGTCTCTTGTCTCGATTCTGTTCCTTTGGAGGTGGTCGATCGCGCTATTCAGATCCTCCAAGCTCACACCAAAGGCAATATGCTGGGCTCGCACGGTATTAACCGTTCCGTCGATGATCCAGGGAGGAGCTTCCCATAAGCCCAGCATTGTGCTCCGATCCTTCCCAACCCAGTAAAATGCGGCGCGCCGCTCAGGCTCATGTCGGCCCAGTTCCATAGCGAGGACTTCCCCATAGAACCTCATTGCTCTCTCCAGATCCAGGACGTGAAGGTGAGCTTCGAAAAGTCCGCTCAAGAATGGTGCCGGCTGTCTGTTCATCAAAATGGCCTTTCTCATGCCGAAGCAGCGGATGTTTGCAGGAATTGAACCAAATCCAGCAGGGTCGTGCCAGAGGCGTCGGGAATTGCGTCGAGTTCCTCAGGAGGTGACTTCAATCGGTTGTTCCAGAAGGTTGGATAACCAAACAGCTTGGCGCCGGCAGCATCCCATCCCGCAAACGCCACGAACATTATCTCCTCACGTTGGAGTCCCAGGATCTCAACTCCCAACTGGTAGGCACGCGGATCAGGCTTGTACGTGCCTGCCTGGTCAGTACTGATTACCTCGTCAAAGAGTTTATCGAGTCCCGCATTTTTGATGTTTGCTTCAAGCATGTGTGGCGTAAAGTTGGAAAGAAATGCGAGTTGCAGGCCGAGGGTCTTCAGTCGATCGAGCGCCGGCAGTACATCAGGCCACACTGCCAACTTGAGGTAAGCATTCATCAGCGCCTCACGCTTGTCGGTCGTCAGGTCCAATTTCAGTTTATTTGCCGCAAATGTCAGAGCGTCCTGAGTTATGCGCCAAAAATCTGCATAGTGGTGAGCCGCCATACGCAGCCAGGCGTATTCAAACTGTCGGGTACGCCATTCGTCACTCAAAGCTGGACCGTTTCCCGGAAACAGTTTTTCGGTCAGCGCGAAGACTGGGTTCGGATTGAAAATCGGAAACGCATCGAAAGCCACGGCTTTGATCTTCCGGCTCGGCCCGGTGAAATTGAATGCCTTTCCCACAGAAGGATTGAGCAGGCTTGATGCCACCGCCGTTCCTGTAAGAGCGAGAAAGCCTCTGCGGTTCATTTTAAGTGTCCTTTCTGTCGACGCCATTCCAATCAGACATTCTCATTATTTGGGAGTTCGACCGGCACGCGGTTCTGACGGTCAACTTCGTTCTGTTTTTGCTTCCTGAGTCTGCGTAGCCCATCAATCGCCAAAGGCCCTGGCCCGCCCAATACCAGCGCTGCAAGCCCGGCTAAATACAAAAGGTCACACTCATACCCTGGGGGCCCGAACTGTGCTCCTGCGGGAGTTATCGCGATTAGCTTGATCGAACTGAATCCATAAGGTAAATGCACGGTCACTACAGCAACCAGGAGCAGGACGGCCAATGGCACGCTGACGATGGTGATGAAGCCGCCCAGGATAATCGCGCTTCCGCCGACCACTTCGGTAAGTATAGTGGCCCGTGCCATTAGGTGTGGTGCAGGCACACCGATCGAGTGCAAGATGCCGGCGAATACATCAGGCCCCCGGGACAGTTTGGCAATACCGTGGACCATGAATCCAAAGCCAACAACAAGGCGCAGCATCAATAGCCCCACCGGTGCAACACGAACGCGATCTAATTGGCGAAACTGCATCCCGGGCGACCTCCGCTTTCTGCTTTTTTCCAAAGGCAGGTTGCACGCTTTTGAGCCACGCCAAGGCCTTGCCTCTCACTGATTCACAATCCCGCAAACAGGGCGGATATTCCCTTCACAGGTCGAAAAAAGTTTCTCTCAGGGATGAAGTGCTGAAACTCTGACGCTCACGTTTGCGGATCTAAATCGTCGAGCCGATACTTAAGGGCCATGAGCAGAGCAACGTTAACGGCATGTCTCAGTGGTCAAATAGCTCGATCGTCCGCTCCCGGTAATTTATTCGAATGCTGGCGAAGTTTGACAGAACATCCTGCCCGAGCACTCCATCCGCCACCTTCAGCAGCGAGGCCCCGGTGAGGTCTGCCTTAATCACGTCTATTGAAAATGTTGCCCCGCCGACCTTCAGCCTGCTTCTCTCTTTGGTGTAGGCGTAACTCCGCTGCCACAGCACCATTTTTTGTTGGTGTGATACCTGGGGAAAATTGATCATCGTCTGCTCAGAGCCGGTATCAAGAATCAATTTCCTCTCTTCGCCGTCAATGACCACCGTTACCAGCATCATTGAGTTCCTGGGGCGGTAGTGGAGAACATGAGCGGGCTGTTC
>DASTPO010000184.1:0-3418 GCA_035762225.1 Candidatus Angelobacter sp. | reverse complement strand
GGCTTGTGGGAGATATCGAGATAGGCCCCGCCGTGCTCGCTGCCGCGCCCTTCACGCACTTCTGTGTAGATGGAGCGCGCGACCACATCGCGAGTGGAGAGCTCCATGCGCTTGGGATCGTATTTCTCCATGAAGCGCTCGCCATTCTTGTTGCGCAGGATGCCGCCTTCGCCGCGCACCGCTTCCGTCACCAGAATGCCTTGCACGCCCGGAGGCCACACCATTCCGGTGGGATGGAATTGGACGAATTCCATGTCGAGCAGCTCCGCTCCGGCGTCATAGGCCAGCGCCATGCCGTCACCGGTGTACTCCCAGGAGTTGGAAGTTACGCGCCACGCCTTGCCGATGCCGCCCGTAGCCATCACTACCGCCTTGGCTTTCAGGACCACGAACCGGCCCTGCTCGCGCCAGTAGCCAAACGCGCCCACGACTCGATTGCCATCGGTCAGCAAGCGGATGATGGTGCATTCCATGAAGACGTCAAAGCCGAGCTGTACGCCGCGGTCTTGCAGCGTGCGGATCATCTCCAGCCCGGTACGGTCGCCCACGTGGCAAAGGCGCTTGAAGGTGTGCCCGCCGAAAGCGCGCTGGAGAATATCGCCGTCGGACGTTCGGTCGAAGAGCGCGCCCCATTGCTCCAGCTCTTTCACGCGTTCCGGCGCTTCCTGGGCATGGAGCTGGGCCATGCGCCAGTTGTTGAGCAGCTTGCCGCCGCGCATTGTGTCGCGAAAATGCGTGCGCCAGTTGTCGGCTTTGTCCACGTTGGCCATGGCCGCGGCAATGCCGCCTTCAGCCATTACGGTATGCGCCTTGCCCAGCAGCGATTTGGAGACCACAGCCACGCGCGCGCCTGCCGCCAGGCCTTCAATGGCGGCCCGCAATCCTGCTCCGCCGGCGCCGATGATCAAAATGTCATGTTCGTGGGTTTCGTACTTCGTCTGGTTCGTCACAGTATTCTGAAGTCCTTGATCATGCCGCTGGCAACCATGCGGACATAGAAGTCGGCAAACCCGACCGAGATTAGACTGCACCAGGCAAACAGCATGTGCCGCTCATTGAGGAAGCTGGCCTTTTTCCACGCTCCATGACGCTTTAGCCCGAATGAGGTGCAGGAGAAACAATCGACTTTGCCGCCAATCAGGTGACGCAGCGAGTGGCAGGAAAACAGGTACAGGCTCAGCAACACGATGTTGACCAGCAGGACCAGTGTCCCAACTCCAATGCCGAAATGCCGCGCCTGATCAGGGCCAAGGAAAAAGAAAGCACGAATGGCGTCATACCATAGGAAACCAAGGAAGACGACTGCGGCGTAAAGAAAATAGCGATGGATGTTTTGCAGAATGAAGGGAAAGCTGGTCTCGCCGCGATAGTTGCGGCGGGATGGCTCGCCTACGGCGCAGCCCGGAGGATCCAGAAAAAAGGCGCGATAGTAGGCTTTGCGATAGTAGTAACAGGTCACGCGGAAGCCCAGGGGAAAAGCCAGGATCAGCAACGCCGGGGAGAGCGGCCACCAGTGGTGCGCGGCGTCAATCAACGGGGAATAAAAGGGCGAGAGATAAGGGCCCGCTTCATAAAACTTGCCTTCGAACGCGCGCAGCGTGGCATAAATGCCAAATCCGCCCAGCAGGACGATGACCGGAATGTTTTCCAGCCACCAGGCGTCGCGACGCAGCGTGCTGCCCAGGCCTCCGGACACAGCAGAGCTTCTGCTTTCCGCCAAACTTCACCTCCACGGTGAATTGAAAACCCATCAGTGTAGCAAATGAAGCAGGGCGGGATTTGCTAAATGAGCAATTCGGCAATTGCTAAATCTTCCGTGCGGCCACCACGCGCGGAATTCCCTGCAGGTCCGCCGTAACCTCAATGTCCGACCAGCCGTTGAGCAGATCGCGCACTTTTTGCTCTTCAGAGAAGCCGATCTCAGCCACGAACCAGCCGCCCGGGCGCAGACGCTCATAGGCTTGCGGGATCAGGCGGCGGTAGATGTCGATGCCTTCATGGCCGGAAAAAACTGCGATGTGGGGCTCGAAGTCACGCACCTGCTTCTGAACTTTATCAGCATCCACTTCTCCCACGTATGGCGGATTGGAGATTACAAAATCGAACTGTTCGCCTTCATACGCCGCGAGCAGGTCAGACTTGCGAAACAGCACTTTGCCTCCCAATGCCAGCCGCGCGGCGTTGGTGCGCGCCATCTCCAGGGCGTCTTCTGAAATGTCGCAGGCATGGATTTCCGCGTGGACCAGCTCGCTGGCCAGTGCGAGAGCAATACAGCCGGAGCCGGTGCCGACATCGAGCAACCGGAGGCGGCCCGGGCCGTCATTGTGATACTCGTTGACCAGTTCAAGCACAGTTTCAACCACATGCTCGGTCTCAGGTCGCGGAATCAGCACAGCGGGCGAGACCAGCAGGTCGAGTCCCCAGAATTCCTGATGTCCGGTGATGTACTGCGTCGGACAGCCGCGCGCCCGCTCTGCGATAACTTCGTCATAGCGGGATTGCTCGTCGGCCGTAAGCTCGCGCTCCGGGTGGGCATAGAGATAGGCGCGTTCACGATTGAGCACGAACAGCAGCAGCAGCTCGGCGTTCAGCCGGGGCGAAGGCACACTATTCTCAAGGAAAAGCTGGTACGCGGAATCGACGGCCTGCTTGAGCTGCATGGCGGGAGAGGGTATCTCAAAAGAGTCTGACATGGCAAAATCGAGCACAATCAATAGAGCGGTCGCGCGTCTGCCCATGATGCGATCACGACTTGCCCGGATGCGCCCTTACCTGCCTTTCGCGCGGGAGGAACGGTCGGATTGAATGGATATCTTCTTCCATTGAAGCGTAGCTCAGCTTCATAATCGCCCCTGATGCCTCCGCCTCCCACCTCGACAGCAAGGTTGTGCCACCCGTTTGAAACACTGTCCAATACGCGTACAGGCGGATGCGTAATGGTTACACTGTTCACAACGCTCCAGGAGTTTCCGCTTTTGCGAAGAATGAAAAGATTGCAGCCGCCGCTCCCGCACCATTCATTTCCGACCAGATAGGCAAGTGCTTCCGGCACACCGTCGCCATTGAGGTCGCGAAATACAATCAGATACCGAGTCTCTTGGTCCTCTGCTTTCGTCTGAAGAAACTTCCTGACCGACTGTTCGTCGGTCGATGACGGATTTGTTGTTCTCTCACGGCTAGCGCAGATGGCGAACGATGAGAAAATCGTTATGAGCAAGACTGTTTTGAGCTTCGACATACGCTTCACGTGCCGTCGTCCCAAAGACAGGGCCACGCTGGCCCCTAAGCCACTACTTCTGCCTGGTGTTTCAGCTTTTCCGCCTGGAAGTGTGTGGCCAGCGCATCGAAGATCGGTTGCAGTTTCCCGTCCATGACGTCAGCAAGCTGATGCAGAGTGAGGCCGATGCGGTGGTCCGTG
>DASTPO010000183.1:0-3158 GCA_035762225.1 Candidatus Angelobacter sp. | reverse complement strand
ATAAGGAGGGTCGGCGAGTGCAGATCAACGCCCATGCTGGAAAAAATGTTCAGGAAAGTTGGCATGCCAATGTAAAGGGAATATCCCATCCACACGATATAGCTGCAGGCCAGGATGGTCGCGGTCCAGGTGAGAAGGCCGTCTTGACCTTCGATCCTATCTGGGTTACCTGTCTCGATCGCGTTCATTGGCAGATGATAGCTTAATAGCCCGCGGAAGACTGTAGTGTTTTTACGGTCATTAGGTCACCCAACGGCTATAGGCCCGGATGGAGCAACTAAAGCACAGCATTTTTCGGACTGCGCACACACAACGCACGCATGAGGGAATGAGGGTAAGGAAACGCACTTGGCTGGTTGTCTGACCTTCCTTCGTTGAAGTCGAAGTACCAGTCGTAGCCCGAAGGATGTCCCCGGTCATCATATCTGCGCTCGCTACTCCACTCGTCACCCGTCAGGAACAAACGGCCTTTCACGTGATAAGTAAAGAGATTGTCTTTGCCCGAACCAGCTGATCCGGGAGCATTGGTATTGCGGTCATAGATCGCCCCCAACTCAGCAAGTGTCGCCAACCTCCAGTTCGAGTACCCAGCCAACCGGAGATCGCGGCAGTACTTCATCGCACCTTTCCAGCTCACGTCTTTACCGTTGTCCCTACCTGCCCACATCAGCCCCGTGGACGGATCGATCCAGTAACCGCGTTTCTGAGCCGCCGGTGCACCGTTCTGGCCTTCCGGTGCTGACCGCGCACTCGTTATGAGAGCACAGCCTAGAAGTAAAAGCGCTACAGCCTTAGCCACATGTATCACGATGCACTCTCCTACTTCCAACGGTTTGCGTACCACTAAAAACCGCTTATTACACCAAACAACAAGTCCGGCCCAAACCGCAACCCCCGCGCAACCAGCGCCAATTCCACCTCCAAACAAGCGCAGAGCAAGGGCAGCAACAAACCGAGTGCAATGAAATAGTTAGGTTTGGTGGGCCCGGTAGGATTCGAACCTACAACCAACAGATTATGAGTCTGCTGCTCTAACCGTTGAGCTACAGGCCCCCGCGTTCAAGTTTCGCATAGGCGAATCGACTTTACCAGCAACTCAACCCACCCGCAAAAACGCGTGAGAAACCACTAGCAAGCAGCTGCTATCCTTGCCCACTCGTGGTAAAGGCTCTTATTTCCGCAGCTCCCGCAGATCGATGCCCAGCTGCTGGCATTTTTTATACAAATGGCTGCGTTCCAGTCCAAGCGCCTTGGCGGTGTTGGTGATGTTCTGGTTGTGGCGCTTGATCTCCTCAAGAATCATCTGCCGTTCCACCTGCTCCACCCGTTCCGCCAGTGTGCCTGTCCCGGCCATGGCTACGCTCGCTTCGGTCGTCGTCCCGGCCGGCAGCGCAGCCTGAACGGTGGCCGCGGTTACTCGGTCGCCTTCGGCAAACAACAGCAGGCGCTCCACCACGTTGCGGAGCTCGCGGATATTCCCCGGCCATGCATGCCTTTGCAGCGCGGCGACCGCTTCAGGATCGAAGTTGATCTCCTTCCATCCATTCTGCTTCACGATCTGCGCGGCAAAATGCGCGGTCAGCGCCGGGATGTCTTCCGGACGCTCCCGCAACGGCGGCAGCACCACGGGAAAAACAAAGATGCGATGAAACAGGTCCTGGCGGAAGCTGCCCTGCTTCACCTGCTCCTCCAATTTGCGATGTGTCGCCACCACCACTCGGACATTCACCTTGGTCGGCTTATCGCCGCCAATCCGCTCCACCTCGCCCTGTTCCAGCACGCGCAGGAGCTTGGCCTGCATGGCCAGCGGCATGTCGCCGATCTCATCCAGAAACAGCGTTCCCTCGCTTGCCTGTTCAAATTTGCCCACATGCCGCGAGGCCGCTCCGGTGAAGGATCCCTTCTCATGCCCAAACAATTCTGACTCAATCAGCTCCGCCGGCACCGCCGCGCAGTTCAGCGTTACATACGGTCCTTCACGGCGCGCGCTCTTTTCGTGGATCGTCCGCGCAATCAACTCCTTGCCGGTGCCGGTCTCGCCCAGGATGCAGACACGCGTCTCGCTTGCGGCCACGCGCTCCACCTGCGCCAGCAGCTTACGCATCTTTTCCCCGGTAAAAACAATTCCCGAACCGCCCAGTTGCTGCCGCAGCTGCTGATTTTCCTGTTTCAGGCGCTCCGTCTGCACGGTATTCCTCACCGTCAGCAGCAGCTTGTCGGTGGAGATTGGCTTTTCCAGAAAGTCGACTGCGCCCAGCCTGGTGGCCTTCACCGCCATCTCGATGTGCGCCTGCCCGGACATCATCACCACCGGAGTCGTTACGCCCGCTTTCCTGATCTCTTCCAGAAGCGCCAGCCCGTTCATCGCCGGCATCACGACGTCGGAAAAAATCAGGTCAAACGCCTCCGCCTTCACCATCTCCAGGGCCTTGATCGGATTGTCACAAACCGTGGCTTCGTGCCCCGCCAGGCGGAACGCGCGTGACAGCGACGCCAGCGTGTTCGCGTCATCATCAACGATAAGAAGATGTGCTTTCATAGAGGCATCTCGCCGCTTGGGCCCACGTGCAACCTCTCACCCGGGCTGGCAAGAATATAAATGAAACTCCACCCCGGTAATTGATTGGTCGTTTCTCGTGGCATCTGGTTGATCCCTTAAGCTCTCAATCATCCAACCGTCTCGTAAACCGGCCCCGCCCACGTTGGCAGCTCCACGTGAAACGTTGTTCCTTCATCTTTTCTGCTGCTGACGCTGATCCGACCGTGGTGGTCGCTTACCACCGACTGCACAATGGCGAGCCCCAATCCGGTTCCGTGCTGCTTGGTGGTGTAATACGGAGTAAACAGCCGGCCGCACTCTTCTTCCGTCAGCCCCGCTCCCGTATCGGCCAGTTCAAAAACAACAAACTTCTCCGCCGTAAAGGTCCTGAAGATGAGCGCGCCGCCTTTCGGCATTGCATCTACGGCGTTCAGCACAAGGTTTTCCACCACGCGCCGCAGCAGCGCGGGGTCGCCGCTGACCAGTGGGACATCGCCCAGGTTCAGCTCCGCCCTGATCTTGCCTGAATCGCGATTGAGTTGACCCTGAAAAAGCTGTGCGACCTCGTGTACCATCTGGTTCACATCCACGGCTTCGATCTGTGGCGCAGGCATGCGTG
>DASTPO010000182.1:0-14053 GCA_035762225.1 Candidatus Angelobacter sp. | reverse complement strand
AATCCTGGTGGGCGCGGAATTCGGGCACGACTTCCCCCTACAGGCTAAACAGCTCCAGGTACTGAGCGGGATATTCCTCCAGCTGATTCGCACCATCATCGCGCCGCTGATCTTTTCGACGCTGGTGGTGGGCATTGCCGGCCATTCGAACCTCAAGCAAGTTGGCCGCATGGGTGTTAAGGCGCTGCTGTATTTTGAACTTGTCACCACCATTGCGTTGTTTATCGGCCTGGCCGCCATCAACATATCCCGCGCCGGAGAAGGAATAAGACAGCCGGCCAGCGTGGCCGCGCCCGCGCCCGTGCATAAGCAGACCGCCGCGGAGCTGATCCTGCACGTCTTTCCGGAAAATATTGCCAAGTCGGTCGCGGAAGGCCAGGTGCTCCAGGTAGTGGTATTCAGCATTATTTTTGGCATCGCGCTGGCGCAAGTGGATGAGAAACGCCGCCGCCCGCTGCTGCAGTTTTGTGAGAGCTTCTCTGAAACCATGTTCAAGTTCACCAACATCGTGATGCTGTTTGCGCCCCTCGGCGTCGCGGGTGCAATCGCATATACGGTGGGCACCATGGGTTTTGACGTGATCTGGAACCTGGCCAAACTTGTGTTTACCCTCTACGCCGCCCTGATTGTCTTTGTCGGCTGCGTGCTGGTGCCTGTGGCGCTGATGGCGCGCCTGGACTTGCGCCGGTTTTTCAAGGCCATAGCTGAGCCTGCTTCCATTGCCTTTGCCACCGCGAGTTCGGAAGCGGCGCTGCCCCGCGCCATGGAAGCCATGGAAGCCTTCGGCGTTCCGCGGCAGGTTGTCGCGTTTGTGATTCCGACAGGCTACAGCTTCAACCTGGATGGCAGCACGCTGTATCTCTCACTCGCATCGGTCTTCGCCGCCCAGGCGGCCGGAATTCAAATGGGTTTTACCCAGCAGTTGCTGATGGTGTTCACGCTGATGCTTACCAGCAAGGGCGTGGCCGGCGTGCCCCGCGCGTCGCTGGTGATCCTGCTGGCCACGGCCGACTCATTCCAGCTTCCCGCCTGGCCGATCTTCGCCGTTCTGGGCGTTGACCAGTTGATGGATATGGGGCGCACCATGATCAACGTGGTTGGCAACTGCCTGGCCAGCGCCGTGATAGCCCGCTGGGAAGGCGAACTGGGAACCGAAGCTCCCACGCCGGCGGTAATCGACGCTATGGCACAATAGCGCACATGTTCCACGAACGCACAGGCGCCCATCTTGTTCCCCCGGAGAAGCACTTCCGCTGGCGCGGCGGTGAGATTACGCGGCTGGAAGCATTTACTGACGCGGTATTCGCCTTTGCCGTGACCCTGCTGGTGGTCTCGCTGGAAGTCCCGCGCACCTTTGCCGACCTGGTGCAGGCCATGAAGGGCTTTGTGGCCTTCGCGCTGTGCTTTTCCATCCTGGTGCAGGTCTGGTATTTCCACTATAAGTTTTCCCGCCGCTACGGCCTGCAGACCGTCCATACGGTGGTGCTTAACGCGGCGCTGATCTTTGTGGTCCTGTTTTATGTTTACCCGCTCAAGTTTCTGTTTACGCTGGCGATTGGCGGGCTCTCCGGCGGCTTGACCCTGCCGCGGGAGCAGCTCAGCCACATGATCACGACAACGCGTGACCTTTCCACTCTCTGGCTGATTTACAGCGCGGGAGTCGTCGCGGTTTACGGCTTGTTCGCGCTGCTCTACCGCTATGCCTACACCAAACGCCATGAGCTGGAGCTGAACGAATATGAGACGCTGGCTACGCGCAACGCGATCATTCATTTTTCCGGATTTGTCTGCATAGGAGTCATTGTTGCCATATTCGCGCTGGTTCTGCCACCTGCGTACGTCGGCTTTGCCGGGTTTTTGTTCTGCCTGAATGGCGTGTGGGGCTGGATTGCCGGATCGATTCTGGGCAAACGGGAACGGCTGACGCTGGAGAGAATGAAAGCCGCTTCCTCGGCCCGGGCGTGAGCGTGGCAAACGTCCTCGAGTTGTTCTCTGGTAGCATCAACTGTTGACCATGCCCTCGCAAAAACTCCATCTGGTACCCCTTGGCGGCCTCGGCGAATTTGGAATGAACTGCATGGCCGTGCGCTACGGCGATGACATCATCGTTATCGACGCCGGCCTCATGTTCCCTGAATCCGAACTGCTCGGGGTCGACATTGTCGTCCCCGACATCACGTATCTGATCCAGAACCGCGAAAAAGTCCGCGGCATTGTGCTGACGCACGGGCATGAAGACCACATTGGGGCTCTCCCCTGGGTGCTTACAGAGTTGCGCGTTCCGGTCTTTGGCACCGAATTCACACTGGCTCTGGTGGAAAACAAGCTGGACGAGCACGGGCTGCTGGACGATGCTGACCTGCGCGAAATCCGCGCGGGCGACCGCTTCAACCTGGGGCCATTCACCATCAATCCCATCCAGGTCACGCACAGCCTGGTGGACTGCGTGGCGCTGGCCATCCACACTCCGCTTGGGGTGGTGATTCACACGGGCGACTTCAAGGTGGATCCCACGCCCACTGACAACCGGCTGTTCGATCTGCATACCTTTGCCGAATACGGCAAAGAAGGCAACGTGCTGGCGCTGTTACAGGATTCAACCAACGCCGAGCGGCATGGATACACGCCCAGCGAGCGCGCCGTCCGCGGCAAGTTCGATGAAATTTTTGCGCGGGCCGAACGACGCTTGTTTATCTCCTGCTTTTCGTCATCGATCCACCGCATCAAGCTCGCTATCGAGATGTCACGGGAGTACAAGCGCAAAGTCGCGCTGGTGGGCCGCTCCATGACGGAGGCCGCTGAAATCGCCATGGACCTGGGCTACTTTGACGTGCCGGAAGGCCTGCTGATTCATCCCGGCCAGATCCGGGATTATGCGCCGCAGCAGGTTTGCGTGATGATCAGCGGCACCCAGGGCGAGCCCATGTCTGCGCTATCACGCGCGGCGGTGGACAACCACAAGCATGCCCGGATCGAGAAGGGCGATACCGTGGTGCTTTCCTCGCGCATCATCCCCGGCAATGAAAAAGGCATCTACCGCATGATCGACCATCTCTTCCGCCGTGAAGCGGACGTAATTTACGACGATGGCTCCAATCCGCCGGTCCATGTGAGCGGACATGCCAGCCAGGAAGAGCAGAAGCTGATCATGAACCTGGTGAAGCCGCGCTACTTTGTTCCCATCCACGGCGAGTACCGCCAGATGCGGATCCACGCGGATATGGCGCGCTCCATGCACGGCTCCGTAGGCCAGGTGCTGATGATGGAGAGCGGAGACGTTCTGGAATTTGATGAGCTGGGCGCGCGCAAGATCGATAAGGTCACGGTCGGGCGCATCTGCATCGACTCCGGCTCGCGCACTGACGTGGTGGAAGACCTGGTCATCAAGGACCGGCGCCATCTCAGCGAAGACGGATTTGTGCTGCCCATCATCGCTATCAACAAGCTGAAAGGCACGGTGGAGTCGATTCCAGAGATAGTCATGCGGGGATTTGCCGCGGGATCAGAAGAGGGCTTTGTGCGGGAAGCCCGGCGCGTGGTCGCCGCCACGCTGGATGCCTCCACGGCGGAGGAAAAAGCTGATTATGGGGTGATCAAGGAAAAAATCCGCGCCGACCTGAAGCGCTTTATAGTAAAAACTACTTCCAGACGTCCGTTGATCATGCCGGTTATCCTGGAGATCTAGGTGGCAAGGTTCACCCGAAAACAAAAAGTCTTCATCTTCCTTTTTGTTGTTGTCTCGTCTTTCTGTTTCATTGGCGCCGTGCTGTTGCATCCGGTGGGACCACATCTGCGCGCCATGTCCATGTTGCGGCGTTTCTCCGATCCAGGCTCCGGCGGCATCGCGGCGAGCTTCGCGCACCATCCTTTTAAGGAGGAAGACGGCGCCGCCCAGACTCCGCACGGCCCGCTGCGCTACCGGCTGTACATTCCACAGGACATAAAAGATCCCGGCGCGGTGGTGTTGCTGCACGGCGTGCATCACCTGGGCATTGAAGATCCCCGGATGTGGGCCCTGGCGCGCGCGCTGGCTGGCGCCGGCGTGCTGGTGATGACGCCTGAACTGCAGGACCTGGCGGACTATCGCGTGACGTCGCGCACCATAGATTTGATTGGCGATTCAGCGGTGGTGCTGAGCACTCGAACCAGCCACTCGGTCGGGTTGATTGGGCTGAGCTTTGCCGGCGGCCTGTCATTGCTTGCTGCCGACAAGCCGGACTATGCTCCGCGCATCAGCTTCGTGCTGGCCATCGGCGCGCATGATGATATGGGACGCGTCGCCCGTTTCTTTGCCGCCAACACCATCACTACGGTCGACGGAAAAGAGACCCGGCTTGAGGCCCACGAATACGGTGTGCTGGTGCTGGCTTATGCGCACCTGGAAGATTTCTTCTCGCCGCAAGATGTGCCGGTGGCGCGCGAAGCCTTGCGGCAATGGCTATGGGAGCAGCCCGCAGCCATCAAGACCGCCGTGGCAATGAGCCCGCAAGGCCAGACGGAATTTGACGAACTGTTGCACCATCGCGATGTGCTGCGGGAGGCCCTGTTAAAAGAGATCACTCTGCATCGCGCTGAGATGGAGGCGGTATCGCCTCATGGCCACCTGGCGCAGACGCGCGCTGCGGTCTTTCTGCTTCACGGCGCCGGAGACACCGTGATTCCACCATCAGAAACCCTTTGGCTCGCCAAAGACCTGCCTCCACAGACGGTGAAAGCTACGCTGGTCAGCCCGGCGCTGGTGCATGTAAATATGGGCGACCAGGTTACCTGGCAGCAGCAATGGCAGTTAGTCGACTTCATGGCGCAGGTGCTGGACGCCACCGATAAGCTTCAGCCAATAGGAAGGTAGGACCGAGATGGGTGTGAATAGCAGGCTGACCGCCGAAGATGGACACGAGTTTGCAGCGTATGTGGTAGAAAGCGCCGGCGTCGCCCGGGGAGCAATCGTAGTAATCCAGGAAATCTTCGGTGTGAATAGCCACATCCGTTCTGTCGCCGATGATTACGCCGCACAGGGATTTCACACGCTCGCGCCGGCATTGTTTGACCGCATCCAGCGCGGCGTCGAACTTGCCTACAACTCTCATGATGTAGCGGAAGGCATGCAGATAGCCAGGCAGATCAGAATGGATGACGCGTTGAAAGACGTGGCCGCGGCCATCAAGTATGCCAGGCTGCAGTGGAGCGGCTTGAAGGTTGGAGTTCTTGGCTATTGCTTTGGCGGTAGCCTGGCATGGCTTGCCTCCACGCGGCTCGATCCCGCAGCCGCTGTGGGCTATTACGGCGGCCGCATTGCGCAGAGCGCTTCTGAGGTTCCACGCTGCCCCGTGATGCTGCACTTCGGCGCGAAAGATCGTCACATCGGCCCGGAAGAAGTAGCCAAGATACGACTTGCTCATCCTGACCTGCCGGTGTTTGTTTACGATGCTGGACACGGCTTCAATTGCGATCAACGCAAGGATTTTGATCGTGACGCTGCGAGCCTGGCGCGACAACGCACGCTGGAATTCTTCCAGAATTATCTCTAGTTCAATTGGGCAAACATCGATTCGCAGAGCCGCGCGAAATTGATTATTCAACGGCGGAGATGTCCTCGAACGCCGCCTCTTATCGGCTCTCTGTGGAAAACTCGTACCAAATTACCATCGCTGCTTGAGTTGAAGCAGAGACGCATTCTCAAATCGCGATTAAAGAGTTTTCAGGAAAGTTGATACACGAAGAGGAAATGATTGGTATGTGCGTACATACCGTGCACCTACTTCTATTCAACAATGGTCAAACTACATTAGATAAGCCTAATTGTTCACTGTGGCATAGGTAGAGAAAAATAGCTCCGTCTGCGAAGCAAACTTTTTACAAATCCATACTTGAAACTTCTTAGCTCCAACTAACACTATTGTGTCCAGCAGCTTCTATGGATGCGAATGGAGTTTGCTATCTCCATTTGCAGATGAGTACAGCGTTCGTGCTGACCGCGAATGGTTGTCTTTTCCAGCAAGAGCTACGGCTGCTTGCAAGGAGAAAAAATATGTCGAATAGAATGCTCAGATTGTTGGGGCTGGTTGCAGCTCTGTTCGCCGTGATCTGTTTGTCCGGCGCCGCTTTTGGTCAACAGAAGTATAGGGGGCTGGCACAGCCCGGAGCCGCGCAGGTTGGAACAGAGGAACCGTGCATCCTCAATCCGTGCCTGATGTATGCGGGGGATTTTGACATAAACGGCCAGAACCCAAATGGCCTGTGGAATGCCAACAACACCGTGTTCAATATCACGGGAACGGTTTTTATTCCCATCACCGTCCCGAAGAAGTTCAAAGGAGCCAAAGGAAAGACTGACTGGAACGTGCAAGGTCTGTTTGTGAATGAACTGATGGAAGACCTCGGCCTGGGTATCGGCGTAAGCAGCGTTTCGTGGTCGATCGTGCAGGGCGTTGCCGAAGGCGGAAATCCCGGCGGCGGCCAGGTGAAAACGATTTGCAGCGGTACGGGAACGCCTTCGGTGACACCGACTGGCCGCAGCGGTTTCGGCCTGCCTGAAGTCACCATTCTGATTACCGGCATCAGCTGCCCAGTCCTGGAAGCCGGCAGTTATTGGATGACGTTGTTGCCGACGACTCCAGCCATCGCCTTCATCTCTGATGTTGAAGACAATTCACCAGTGAACATACAGGGACCGGGCACTGAGCCAGTCGATAGCTCATTCTTCGTCTCCAGTTTCTTTGGTTTCGCCAACTTCGCAAACACCACTGATGCCGCGGTCTGCGGCGGCATTGGCTGCGACAGCTTCTCAGCCGGAGTGGTCGGCACGGCGGTCCATTGATCCAGACTGCACGGCGGGCGGAGCAAGATGCGCCTGCATGGCGGCCTGGTAAATTCCCACCCTGGCGGAGTCTATCTGCCAGGGTTGGGTATATCTGGACTAATAAAAGGAGGGAATTTGTGCTGCAACGATCCTTTGCTCGTGCCAACACTCTTGCCATCATCACCGCGTTGATCTGCGCCGGACTGGCCAGTTCCTTAATGGCACAGACACAACCCACACCGAGGTTTGCAACGCTGGCTCCGCGCTATCTGGAGAACCTCGCCGCTCCCGCGACTTCAACTGTCACCCATTGGTCTGGCACTCTTTCCGCCGGTGGGACCGGGTTTTCCATGGTGGGGACTGATCCCAAGATCACCAACACCACCACCACCGTGACGGCCTTCCTGATTCCGGTAAGGATCGTCATTACGCCGACGCCAACCGGCATTTTCGATCCGTCCCATGTGCTGCCGAACGGGCGCACGGTAATTCAGAACACGGCGCTCTCGCCCATCTTCAACTCCGGCATTGACTTCGTGCAAGGCGGAGTGGACCTGGGAAACACGCAATATATTGACGCGTTCCAGCGCGGCAACTTCTGGGGCGACGTTTCCACCAACACGAACTATCACGTGCTTCTGAACCTGGTGACGCTGCCGGAAGTGACCATTTCCGATCCAGCCGGAACCATCAGGACCGAGTTCGGAGTGCGCGCGGCGCTGGTGGACATCAACCTCTTTGACGCCAAGCTGCAACAGATCATCAGCGGCAACAGCCAGATCACGCCGGATAGTTTCGTCATTGCGTTGACTTATAACACCTATCTGACACAGGGCGGCGGTTGCTGCATCGGTGGCTATCACAGCGCGTTTGGCAGCGCCAGCGCTCCTCAGACTTACTCTCACTTCACTTACATCGACAGAGTCGGCGCCTTTGCCCAGGATGTCTCCGCACTGTCGCACGAAGTTGGGGAATGGATCGACGATCCGTTTATCAATAATCCCGGCTGCGGCGGCCTGCTGGAAACTGGAGATCCCCTGGAAGGTGAAGCCAATTTTGGCGGCTTCCCCTACACCCTGAATGGGTTTACCTATAACTTGCAGGACCTGGTTTTTCTGCAATACTTCGGCCAGTCACCGTCAACGTCAGTGAACGGCTGGTTCAGTTTCCAGAACGCGAACCTGGCGGTCTGCTCAAACGGACAGTAAAGGCCGAATGCCTATGGCCTTCCTGCGCCCTGCCTGGACGCTCCGGGGAGAACCTATGCAAGCCCTGAGGCGTCCAACAGGGAGTAATGGTCTTGCTACGAAAGGAAGGCTATGAAGGACAATCCCGGGCCTGGCACAGGAGATTTCGCGGCAGACGAGCCCTGACGTGTGTCGCTCAACGATAATTCGAGTAAGCTGGTGAAGTGACTGTGATTCAGGCCGAGGGGCCCCAGCAGAATATGGTCCAGCGCCTGGCCCGGCGCTGGATGCAAATTCCTTCCGAACAGCGCGAAAACCAGGTTTTTCTGGCCCTGACGCTGGTGATTGGCTGCCTGGTCGGCCTGGCAGTGGTTGCCTTCATTGTCCTTACCGAAGGCCTGGGAATGCGCCTTTATCCCGTAGGCAGCGCTCCCTGGAGACGCTTTCTGATTCCCGTGGCAGGCTCGCTGGCCATGGGCTATTTGTTGTTCCGGTACTTTCCCAACGCCCGCGGCAGCGGCGTGCCCCAGACCAAGGCGGCTCTCTTCGCGCGCGACGGTTTCATCTCCCTGCGCACCGTGCTGGGAAAATTTGGCTGCACGGCAGGCACGCTGGCCTGCGGGATTCCCCTGGGCCGGGAAGGCCCGTCCGTGCAGGTGGGCGCCGGGATCGCATCAGTGCTAGGGCGGCTGGTAGGTTTTCGTCCAGAGAAGGTCAAGGCGTTGCTACCCGTGGGAGCTTCAGCGGCCATTGCCGCGGCGTTCAACACACCCATGGCGGCGGTCGTGTTTTCTCTCGAAGAGGTCATGGGAGACCTCAACGCGCCTGTCCTTGGCTCGGTGGTGCTGGCATCGGCAATGTCGTGGGTGATGGTGCGCAGGATCCTGGGCAACAATCCTTTGTTTCACGTGCCGCAATACGAACTGGTCAACCCGGTGGAATTCGCAATCTATGCGGTGCTGGGCGTGGCGGGCGGATTTCTTTCTTCAGCTTTTACCGCCCTTTTGCTGGGCATGCGGAAGCGTTTCCTGCTCTCGCCGAAGCGCACCTGGTGGTGGCATCCGGTAACGGGCGGACTGGCGGTAGGGCTCATGGGGTTGATGGTGCCGCAGGTCCTGGGCGTCGGCTACAGCTACGTCGGCGACGCATTGAACGGAAACATGGCGGTCAAGCTGATGGCCCTTTTGGTTGTGCTGAAACTTTTTGCCGTGACGGTGAGCTATGCTTCGGGCAACGCCGGCGGCATTTTTGGTCCGAGCTTGTTTCTGGGCGCGATGCTGGGTGGCTCCGTAGGCAGCGTGGCCCATCATTTTTTCCCTGCCTACACGGCAACAGCCGGAGCGTACGCATTGGTCGGGATGGGGGCTCTCTTCGCCGGAATCGTGCGCGCTCCCATGACTTCAGTGTTGATGATTTTTGAGATGACGCGCGATTACTCCGTGATCGTGCCGCTGATGATCGCCAACCTGGCCAGCCTGTACATCGCCTCGCGCTTTCAGAAAGAGCCGATCTACGAAGCGCTGGCGCACCAGGACGGCATTCATCTGCCCAACTCAAAGGGCCGCAGTGACTTTGCCCAGCGCAAGGTTTTCCAATTATTGCGTGCCGCCACAGACACCCTGCCGGCCCAGATGATGGTGCGTGAAGCGCTGGAGCGCGCGGGTGCCAGCCAATTCCATTCGTGGCCCATCATGGATGAGAGCAGGGTGGTTGGTGTGCTGAGCCTCAAGCGACTGGAGAGCGCCGCGGCCGATGGCGGGGCCGAGCAACAGCTAATTTGCCTGCTGGAGACGCTCGAGTTCCCCCATGTTCACCAGGACCATGCGGTGCATCTGGCGCTGGAACGCATGAGCAGCTACCATCTGGATATCCTGCCTGTGGTCAACCGGGTGAACGTTCACCAGTTGGAAGGCGTGATAACGCTGCACGACGTGCTCGATTCCTATGGCGTGGACTCTCGCGGCTCGGCGTAAGCCCGGACACTAATCCAAATTTTCAGGTCTCGTTTACCATGTATGACTGAGACTTATGGTGACGCTCCAGGACATCCAGCAGGCCCGTGCGCTATTACATAGGGTCGCCGTGCGAACGCCGCTGGTGCTGTGCCGGCTGCCGGGCGAGCGGCAGATTTTCATTAAGCCGGAGAACCTCCAGCCCATCGGGTCATTCAAGCTGCGTGGGGCTTACAACAAGATTTCATCGCTCACGGCAGAAGAGCGCAAGCGCGGCGTGGTGGCGCACTCCAGCGGAAATCACGCACAGGGAGTGGCGTTTGCGGCGCGGGCGCTTGGCGTTCAAGCCACCATCGTGATGCCGCGCACGGCGCCGCCGGTCAAGCTCGATGCCACCCGCGCGCTGGGAGCTGAGATTGTGCTGGTAGGGCCGGCGAGCGAAGATCGCATCAAAAAAGCTGAGGAACTGGAGAAAGAGCGTGGCCTGGTTCCGGTGCCTCCGTACAACGACGAAAAAATCATCGCCGGACAGGGCACCATCGGGCTGGAAATTCTGGAAGACCTCAGTGACGTTGACCTGGTGCTGGCGCCGGTCGGTGGCGGCGGCCTCATCAGCGGGATTTCGACGGCCATCAAGCTCTCGAACCCGAAGGCGCGGATCATCGGCGTGGAACCCGAATTTGCCGCGGACGCCCAGGCGAGCCTGCGTACAGGGAAGATACAGTCCATCTCCGGCGAAAGCGCGGCCCGCACCGCGGCCGACGGCCTGCGTTCGCAGAGCATTGGCCCAATCAACTTTGAGCACATTCGCAGGTATGTGGATAACATTCTGACAGTGACCGAAGAGGAAATCCGCCGGGCAATGCGCCATCTGCTGTTTTCCGCGCGGGTCATGGCCGAACCAAGCGGCGCGGTGACCACGGCGGCAGCGATGTTCCACACCGCCGCATTGCCGGCCTCGCAGAAGACCGTGGCAGTGCTGACCGGCGGCAATATTGAGCCGCAGCTTTTCTCTGACATGGTGTTGGAAAACCGTGTAAGGTGAATATGGTGAAGGGCAGGAGACAGAACTTGTGGTGCATTTTGCTGTTGCTCGCGGCAGCGCTCGGTTTTGCCGCCGATAGCCAACGCGCTACGGTAATCCGTGACGCCGGGCTTTATGCCTCCGCCGGATCGACGGCACAAAAGCTGGCGCAGGTGCCGCGAGGCAGCGATTTGACCGTGCTGGAGAAAAGCAACGCCAACAACCAGCCGTGGGTCAAAGTTTCAATGGCGGCCGATCAGGCACAGGTTTCACGCGAAGTCACCGGCTGGCTGCCGGCGCAGGCTCTGATAACAGCCGCAACCCCTGACGGCGACCAGATTATTTTTGGCCAGGCAGTGGATTCAGAGCGGCAGGCGGAAGAGCGTGGCGGACGCAAAGGCGCGGCCCGGGATGCCATGCGGTTATATGGCCAGGTCGCCGAACTATTTCCCAGTTCGCCGCAGGCGGCGGAAGCCATGTGGCGTTCGGCCGACATCCGCTGGCAACTCGCCAAGGGCGACCTTCTCCGCTCAGGAACGCCGATGCAGGAAACTTATTTGCAGGCGGTCATCACGAGATTTCCACAATCGAAGCAGGCCGAGCTTGCCGCTTATGATCTGCTGGAAGGGAAGCTGTGCTCGGAGTGGCGCGGACTGGCTGAATGCCCGCAGAAAGAGACGGCATTGTATGAGCAGTATGCCAAGGACCACCCGCAGTCGCCCAAAGCGCCGGAGGCGCTCTACAACGCGGCCTGGAGGCAGGCAGCGCTGACCGATATGTACCGCATCGACGGCGATCCGGCGAAGAGCGATACCGCGCGTAAAAAAGCCACGGCGCTGGCGCAGCAGATCGGCACGCAGTATCCGCAAAGCGATTTCAAGCTGCGCGCCCTCGATCTGATTTATAAACTGGAAAAGAAAATCCCGGTTTACGGTCCTGCCATTGAGTGAGGTCAATATGTTCAGACTGAAGCGCATGTTTCCGGCTGTGGTGCTGGCGCTGGCCGCGTCCTTGATGGCGCAAGACAAGGAGCAGGGTACGCTGATCAACGAAGCCATGATTTACGTTTCCCCTGATACCTCGTCGGCGCATCTGGCGCGCGCGACACGCGGACGCGACGTGCCCCTGGTCATGGACCGCACTACCATCTCCAACCAGGTCTGGGCGCACGTGCTGGTGGTGGTGGATGTGGACCTGGACCGCGAAACCAGCCGCCAGGTGACTGGATGGGTGCCGAGCAACATGGTGGTTTCCAACGCCACGCGCAATGGCGACCAGATAATTTTTGGCGAAGCCACCGATTCAGAAAACCAGGCGGAGCAGCGCGGCGGGCGCAAGGGCGCGGCGCAGGATGCCATGCGTCTTTACTATCGCCTGTATGAATATTTCCCCAACTCTCCTCTGGCCGGAGAGGCCTTGTGGCGTTCCGCCGACATTCGCTGGCAGCTGGAAAAATCCGATGTGATGGCACGGCCTGTTTCGCAGGAGATGAGGCCGGACATGCGCGATGGCATGGATGAAGAGTTCATGAAGCTGGTGATCAAGAAATTCCCCCGCACCAAGTGGGCTGACCTGGCTTCCTTCGACCTGATTGACAACAAGCTTTGCGGCTCTTGGAAAGGCGAGCCCCGCTGTCCGGAAAAGGAATCAGAGATCTATGAGAAGTATGCCCGCGAGCACCCAGACTCACCCAAAGCCGCGGAGGCGCTCTTCAACGCCGCATGGCGGCAGGCGGTGCTGGTGGATATGCTCAAGGCCGGCGAGCACGACAAGAGCGAGAAGGCGCGCAAAAAAAGCATGGAGCTGGCCCAGGAGATTGTCAGCCGCTTTCCCGAAGGCGACTGGAAGCCCCGGGCCCTGGAACTGATCTTCGCCCTGCAACAAGGCATTGCCACGTACGACGTGGAAAACAAAAAGCCCATAAGCTAGTCCCCGCTGGAGGAATTTTTGCACGACTATCTGCTATCCGTGTTTCTCGGCATTGTTGAAGGCCTTACAGAGTTTCTCCCGGTGAGTTCCACCGCGCATCTGCGCATCAGTGAAGCGCTGCTGGGCATCGACCTGGGCAACGGTTTCTGGAAGATGTATTCCATCGTGATCCAACTGGGCGCCATCCTGTGCCTGCCGATTTACTTCCGCTCCCGCATCGCCCGGCTGTTTTCGACCTTTCCCCATGGCGAGCGCGAAGACCGTACAGCGCTGACTCATCCGCTGACGCTGGTGCTGATTGCCTTTGTGTGCACCGCCGGACCAGCGTTTCTGCTGACGAAAATCATCGGCAAACACCTGGAGAGCCTTTACATCATGGGCCTCTCGCTGCTGATCGGCGGGGTGATCATGTGGATTGTGGACGCGCAGTTCGGCACGGCGAGCGACGGCAGCCGCCACATGACCGAGCGCATGGAAGAAATGTCAATGTTCCAGGCCATCTGGATCGGCATCTGCCAGATCGCCTCGGCCGTTTTCCCCGGAACGTCACGCTCCATGTCCACCATTGCCGCGGGGCAGGTTGCAGGCATGTCCCGCACGGCCGCCCTGGAATTCTCCTTCTTTCTCTCCATGCCGACCATGATTGCCGCTACAGGTTACGATCTGCTGCGTACCCTGCATCCGAAGCATGGCGAACCGCTCGGCACAATGCCAACCAGCTCTCACGAATGGATCGTGCTCATCATTGGCTTCGTGATCTCATTCATCGTGGCCCTGGCGGTGGTGGCGTGGTTCATGAACTGGGTGCGCCGGCGCGGCTTTACGCCTTTTGCCATCTACCGGATCGTCATTGGCATAGCCGTGCTGGTGTGGGTGATGAAGGGGCACTGAATAGGCTGAGCAGTTCTCAAAAGCGGGACACGGAATTAAGCGCTAATTTCATCCCGGAAATTTGTCCACAACCCCCGAGCGCCCTAGCGCTCGCCGGTGGCGCGACTCTCAGAAATGGCCGGGGTCTGCCTTACTCCGCTGCGGGTAGTGACGGGAAATGAGATGGAGAAGATCGTGCCGTGACGCCGGGAGTGTTGCGAACTGCGCACGCTTACCGCGGCATTATGGTTGCGTAATATTTCGGCGCTGACCCACAAGCCAAGGCCGGTCC
>DASTPO010000181.1:0-25601 GCA_035762225.1 Candidatus Angelobacter sp. | reverse complement strand
CTTCCGGCAGATCCTCAATTTCCGCTTTGCTGCGCGGTTGCACTCCGATCACCCGCACGCGCCCTGTGGCCACTTGCGGCAACGCCGGTAGAAAGTCCAGGAAGAACCACTGCCAAGCATTTGCCGTTCGCGGAGTTTGGGGTTTGCGAAAAGTCCAGAGGTCGAACGATTCCCATGTATCGGGCTCTTCACCAGCCGGAATCTGCACCACCGGCTTGCGGTAACCGACTGGGCCCTTGCGCAGGAAGAACAACGCAAGAGCTGTCAGGAACGTAAGCGGCAGCGTAGCGATCAGCAACACAAGACCGATTGCGCACGAAACAAGAGAGCGGAGAATCATTTTCTTCTCGCGCGCCTTCAACGCGCCCAGAATGAAATTGTCGGATACATTCACCAGGGTGTGCAGGTGACCATCCATGAGCCGGTTCCGATTGACGATGACGTGGTCCAGCGCCAGTCCCTCGCCGCAATAGCTGCCCGGGTAAACTGCCGAATCGGTCACAGTGGAGTGCGTGTCAATGATGCTGTCGTGACTCACCACCGCATTGGGGCCGATGGTGGCGCCTTTGCCGATCCGTGAGTTCTCTCCGATGAAGACCGGTGCAACCAGGCGCGCGGTGGGATGAATCACCACGTTGCGCGCAACCCATATTCCCGGCTCTATCTGCCGCGCCGAGAGGTGTGAATTGGTTTCCGCATCGGAGAGGATCTGGCGCTGCGCCAGCAACATGCTCTCCAGAGTGCTGAAATCCAGCAGACTGCGGGCGCTTGTCATATCGCGAAGCGCGCCGCGGCTGTGCAGATTCTCTTCCAGATCGCGCTCGGTTGCATCCGCCGGAACGCTTCTGTAGGTTGCCGCAGTCAGCCAGCCCCATCCAGTCCATTTTTCAGGCAGCGAGTCCGGTTGCTTGTGAAAGTAGAGCCGGTCCTGATTTAAGCCTGAATGCGCGCCCAGCGGCTCAGACAACAAGGGCAATCGATCCGTGTGGACCAGCAGAATCGGCGCCGTCTCTTCCTGCTCCTGGATCACACGCAACGACCGGTAGGGCCGCCGGGGATCCTGCGCCAAATGGAATGTAAAACGGCTTCCCCACCGGCTGCCGTCGCCAAAATACTCTTCGATGCGCTCCGCCGACTCGTGTAGCACCAGATCGAATTCGCTGAATCCCCGATCGACAAGATACTCGATCAGGTGCTGCAACACCGGCCGGTCAACACACGGCAGCAATGCGGGCGGAAGAAGTGTAGACAATGGCTGGAGCGCCGGCGACCTGCCGGCCACAATCACGATTGCTCGCATATTCCTCACTCACCTCGAAGGGCCGTGGCAGAGCGATGCTCTGAACGGCGAAAAATTGCTGACATCAGGACCCGTGACAGGAAGACAAAGTTGCCCACCAGATAGCGTTTCCACATCCTTCCGGGCTCCTGATACAGGCGGTACGTCCATTCCAGACTAAGCTCGCGCAGCCACTGCGGCGCGCGCGCTATCTGCCCTGAATAAAAATCAAAGAGCCCCCCGACCCCCATGGCCACTCCAACCCGCAGCTGCGGAAGATGGGAGGCTCTCCACATGTCTTGTTTTGGGGCCCCAAAAGCCACCAGCAAAATCTCTGCGCCTGAAGCGTTGATTTCGCGGATAACATCGTTTTCTTCCTCAGGCTTGAAGAAGCCGTGGTGGACGCCCTTGATTCGCACTCCCGGATAATTCTCACGCGCCCATCCCGCAACAGCTTCAGCAATTCCCGGACGCGCGCCCAGAAGAAAAATGCCCATCTCAGAGCCTTGAAGACGGCGGCACAGCAAGGGGAACAAGTCAGTTCCGTTCACGTTTTGCCGAATGTGCTGGCGCAGAATCATGCCGGCCAGCCTGATGCCGATCCCATCGGCAAGAACAGCCCGGGCGCCGCGCAACTGCTGTGCGTAGCCGGGATCGTGCTGCGCCTTGTTTACACAATCCGTATTCACAAAACAGAGCTGCTGCGCAGAGGCTCCGCTCGTGGCGTCCAGGACAAACTGGAGCGCCTCCTCCATGGTGAAATTGCGTACTGGAACACCCAGTATCTCGATCCGGTCCGGTGCTGCTACAGGCGAAGCGCCATACAACATTGCCGGCAGCGAGCGAAGTGCGATTCCCAGGTCTGCGCCGGCGCCCTGCTCGTCGACGTATTCCATGTCCACGTCAATCTCTGTCCCGAAATCAATATTGGCTCGCTGGCGCAGCCACCACAGTGAAAGCAGTCCGGGGCGGATGCTCGATCTTTTCCATGCCGCCCGTGCAGATGCGCTGATCTCTCCTGGCTTCATCGGACGCGGGCCTACCCATGACAAATCGCCGCGCATCATGTTCAGCAGCACAGGCAATCGCCGAAGTTTGATGCGATCGAGAATTCGCCCGCACTTCCCTTCGGCATTGAACTCGATCATCCAGAAAGGCACGCCCCACCGTCCGATCCTTGCCTCTCGCGTAAATACATGCTTGCCGCAGGCCCTTATCGAAAGGGCAACCATCAGGAACACCGGCGCGAGCAAAAACAGAGTCACTAATGCCAGCAGGAAATCGACGACGCGTTTTCCACTGCTCGACATCAATAGCGCGGCCCGCCAGACAACGCCCAGTACGTTGCGGCGGGCTTTTCGACGCATGACTCCCTTGCGGGAGTAACGGGCGTACAGGTCATCCACCTCAGCGGTGGTAGCTCTTCGCCGATCGTGGGTGTGCGAATTCATTGGTCAATATGCGCCTTTGCCCAGAAGAACGGCCGGAATGGTCATCACCAGAATTTTCAGGTCTTTGAAGACGCTGCGGCTGTGGATGTATTCGACATCGAGTTCAACCTGCTGCGGAAATGGAATGTCGCCCCGCCCACTCACCTGCCAGATGCAGGTCAGTCCCGGGACCGCATCCAGGCGCCTGCGATCCAGAAGCGTATATTGGGCGACTTCTCGCGGCAGAGGTGGACGTGGCCCCACCAGAGACATGTTTCCGTTCAGGACGCACCAGAGTTGCGGCAGTTCATCGATACTGAGCTTGCGGATAATCCTGCCAATCCACGTAATGCGTGGATCGTTTTTCATCTTGAAGGTCTTGCTGTCAGCATGCTGGTTCTGCTCCAGCAGCTTGTCTTTCAATTGCTCGGCGTTCATCACCATGGATCGGAACTTGGGAAAGGGAAACTCCTGGCCCCATTTCCCCACCCGCACCTGCCAGAACAGTATCGGTCCTCTGTCCGTCAGCTTGATCATCAGGGCGACGAAGGCAAACATCGGAAACAGCGCAGCCAGCATGGAGAGAGCAACAAAAATGTCGATGGCCCGTTTAAGCGCGTTGGCGCCGCCAACCACCGTCCACCAGGCATAGCGCTTATACAGTAACCGGAAGCGTCGAAGGGCTGGGACTGTGCCGGTAGAGTTGGGGGAATAGAGGCGGCAGAGCTCTTGCATGAGTTCGACTCGCTCGCTCGCGTGCGCGGAAGCCTGGCTGAGAGAGGCAGACATCAACGCTCCTCTGGCTTGGCAAAGGCGCGCACCGCTTCGTCCCTGGTGTTGTAAATCTCAAATAAGCGGTGCATGCGCACCATCTGAAACAACGACCGCACATTCGCGGTCAGTCCGCACAGCTTCAGGTCGCCGCCTCCCGCATTGACCTGGCGCAGGCATGAGATCAGGGCGCCCAGTCCGGTGCTGTCAATAAATGTCACCCGAGACATGTCCAGCACCACCTGCGGTCGGTCCTTGAGCTTGTTTTCCATTTCCCCGCGAAATTCTTTGCTCGTATGCGCATCGAAAACCGTGTGCGCGACCTCAACCACCAGCGTGTGCTCTGCCTGTTGAACTTGAATCATGGATGTTGCTCCTCGCCCTCTTAAATTCTTGCGCATGCGGATGTAACAATGGCCCGGCGACCTTTGCCCATGCTCCAGGTCGTCCATAAGGTTCCTCATGATGAACAATCCAAAACCATCATTTCTTGACCCGTCGAAACAGGGAGCGGGCACCACGGCGTCATCGAAAACTGCTCCCTCATAAGTCAATTCCACCTCCAACAACCTGCCGTCGCGGAACAAGGCGATGTCGATTTCGCGTGCGCCATCCGGCCGCAATGCGTGCGCCATCACGTTGGTCAAGGCTTCTTGCAATGCCAGCTGGACTTCAAAAATCTGTTCGTCGCTTACCGAGATTCCCGGCAAATTCCGCATCGCGCCAACCAGCCACTCCCTCGCGCGTCCCAGCTGTGAGCTCTCGCCGGTAATGGTTAAGCGGGCACGGAGCGCCTCACCAGTCGATCTTTGGCACTGTTCCATTTCCAGTTCTGCCTCGCCCATGGGTTTGACGGGATTGCGCCAACTCCACCATGCACAGGTTCTTTTGCACGTGAAAGCGCTGTTCCGTCTTCCTCATCGCTAGTTATTGCTCGGATTGAAATCGGCGCAAACCCAGGTGACTTAAGGTGCTTGTCCCCGAGAGCAGTGAACAAGAGTTACCAAAGTAGCAAGTCGATTGATTATCTGTTGATAGCGAAGGGCTTTGCCGAGCCGCCGATTACATGTGTACGTATGGCCTCTCTCGCGTTGGTGCCGGGCATTATTGCCGCGATCGTCGCATTCCTGCGATCGCCGCAGCAGGCCTTGCTCAATGTGTATCTCCCTGTGCTGCTGATGGTCCCGGAATACTACCGTTGGACCGTTCCTCTGCTTCCCAAGTTGACGCCGAGCCACTCGGCCATCATGGGCATCATTGTGATCGCCGTGGTCCGCAAAAAGTTGAAATGGCGATTTTCCCTCACCGACGCGCTGGTCATCGCCATTGTGGTTGGGATCTCCATATCCGAATACACCAATACCGGATACAAGGAAGCCCAGAATCTTACGTTTGACATGCTGGCGTGGCTGCTCTTTCCCTACCTCGCGACAAAGATATTTGTCGAGCCGCTGGGATTGCGCGTCATCTTTGCGCGCCGCATTGCCATCCTGATGTTCGCGGTCTCCATGGTTTCTCTGTATGAGTTCCGCCTGGGCCGGACTCTGTTTCGCGTACCGTTTGATCCGTTTTTCGCCGGGCAGGGGTCCGGTTGGGTCACCACCTTCCGCTGGGGATTTGCCAGGATTGCCGGTCCCTATGGACACGCGATCCTCGCCGGCGTCGTCATGATCATCGGCTATCGGATCCAGAAATGGCTGGAGTGGGGCGGCCATTGGGAACGTTCCTTCAAGCGTTTTCCCGGCTTGCCCTGGTCCAAAGCCAAAATCATCAGCTACGGAATCATCGCCGGCAGCGTGATGACCATGTGTCGCGGGCCCTGGATGGGCGGTGGCGTGGCCGCGCTGGTTATTGGCGTGGGTCGCTCCAGAAACCGGAAGCTGGCCATTCGCATCGCGCTGGCTGGCCTGCTCCTGATCGGGGTGCCGGCAGCCGTCTCCTTTTATTCCTATATCTCCGTTGGTCGTGCTCACGCCACCAGCGTCTCTCAGGAAACGGCCGCATATCGCAAAGAGCTCATGGACAAGTACACCGACATAGCCATGGAACATAGCGTGCTCGGTTGGGGGCGCAATACCTGGCCGAAGGTCGCCGGCATGGAGTCCATCGATAACTACTACCTTCAGCTGACGCTCATGCACGGCGTGACAGCAACTTCTTTATTGCTGGCGATTATCGTCACCATGATGGTGCGTCTGGGCAGACGCGGCGCTCGATCAGGCTACCGGACCGATGAGGCAAACCTGGCATTTACTCTGCTCAGCTGTTATGCCGCAATCGCATTCTCCATCGCCACGGTTTACATGGGCAATCAACTCTTGCCGCTGTTTGCCGTGCTCACAGGTTGGTCTGAGGGCTTTCTCACCGCACCGGCGCGGCAAACTGTGAAAGCCGGAGCCGCCACGGCTCCGCTCATGCCTCTGCGCTTCCAAAGGGTGGTGACATAAATGGCGCAACCGATTCGCATGGCCTATCTCGTCAGCCAATATCCGGCAATCTCGCACACCTTCATCCTGCGCGAGGTCCTGGCGCTTCGAAAACTCGGCTTTGATATCAACGTCGCGTCCATCAATCCGGTGGATCGGCCCGCTGAGAAGCTAACTCAGGAAGAACGCGAGGAAACGGCCCGGACGTTTTATCTCAAGAACGTTTCCCTGGTTCGTGCTCTATCTGATAATGCGTTTGCATTCCTGCGCAGCCCCATACGCTACACACAATCGCTACTCTGGGCTTTGAAACTCGGGAAGCCTGACCTGAAGCGGATGCTGTACGGCTTCTTCTATTTTGTTGAAGCCGTCCTTCTGGCTGGCTGGATGCGCAAAAATGAGGCTTCCCACCTTCATGTCCACTTTGCGACACCAGCGTCGATGGTCGGCTTGATTGCCTCTAAGCTCACTCGCGCGTCTTTCTCAATTACCGTCCACGGTCCCGACGAGTTTTACGATGTAAGCCAATATCAACTCCCAGCCAAGATTTCCGGCTGCTCGTTTTTGTGTTCCATCAGTGAATTTGCCCGAAGCCAGTTGATGAAGCTCTCAGCGGTCAAGGAGTGGGCAAAGTTTGAAGTTACGCCGCTCGGCGTTGACCCGGACAAATTCCCCCCGAAACCCGTAAAGCCGGATAACGGACACTTCGAGATCCTGTGCGTAGGCAGGCTGGTGCCGGCGAAGGGGCAGCACATTCTGATCCGTGCTCTTGACCTGATTGTAAAAAATGGCGGCAACGCCCTGTTACGGTTCGTAGGCGACGGGCCGGATCGCCGTTCGCTTGAAGAGCTTGCCACCAGCCTGGGCATTGCTGATCGCACCGCCTTTGAAGGATCAGTTAACCAGGACCGCATCCTGACTTTTTACAACCAGGCTGACGTCTTCGTTCTGCCCAGCTTCGCGGAAGGCGTCCCCGTTGTTTTGATGGAAGCCATGTCTGTGCAGTTACCGTGCGTCACTACCAGAATCACCGGGATTCCCGAATTGATCCGTGACGGCATCGATGGCCTGCTGGTGACTCCGTCCGACCATGTTGAGCTTGCCCAGATGATTGAACGGCTGATGAAAGAGCCGGGCCTCGCCCGCCGTCTCGGCATCGCGGGACGGCAGCGCGTGAAGGCTAACTATGACCTCACCGCCAATACTGCTCGCCTGGCTGAAGTCTTTCGCCGAAGGCTGTGTGCGGGATGAAACCTAGGCTGCCGATTCTGCTTATCTTGCTGCTGCTCATTCAGGCAAACAATCCTGGATCTGAAACAGCTGTTACCTCCGTTGACCTGCAAGTTTCTGCGGACGTGAAGGCGCGCGATGTGCAGCATATCGGCGTCAATCTGGGTGGATGGTCGTCATGGGGAGCTGAGCAGCTGGGATCGAACATCATCCAGAATCCCGGTTTTGAGGGCGTGATCGATCGCGCCCTTGCGACGGTCAAGTCGATCCAGGGCGCCCGTTATGTGCTCGGGCAGGATGCTACCTGGAGGCCCGAAGGATTCTGGCGAAATGCAGAGCTGAATTTTCGCACCGGGCAATCGGCCGGCAAAAGCGTGCACATCGTCGGCTCTGAGCGCGACAACCAAACCCGGCAGGAAACGGTAATAGCCGAATTCGCACTCCCCGCAGCCGCTGGTGATGTGGTCTCGCTCACGCGGACCTCTGACCTGGACCCGCCAACACAATGGTGGATTGGGACTGAAAACGCTGACTGCCCTCCCGGCCCAGCCCGGCCCGGCAGTCCTGGGGTCAGGTCATTCACATTGTGTCCCACTACTTCCACGCCGGCACAACTCAATTCCTTTCTGGATACCATTACCGCTCGCGCCGGCAAGCTACTGCCCGTCGACGGCGCGTGGCAATTTAGTTTTTGGACCATGGCTGTTGGCGCCGGCCCCCGCCTCCATGTCTCTTTCAGCCGTGGCTCCCCGTTTTTTTCCCGCTGGATTCTGCCGGGGGGCTCATGGCGCCGGGTCACGATTCGCTTTAATGCCGTCGATACAGGTCCTGACGGGCCGCTTCAGCTTCACTTTGAAGCCACTGGCCCGGGACTTGTCCGGCTCGATGATCTATCGCTCGTCCGTGCAGAAGATCGCGACTTCCCTTTCCGCAATGAGGTGATTAATACGTTGGCCCTGCTGCAGCCCGGATATCTGCGGGACTGGCAGGGACAACTGGGTGACACCCTTGCAAATCGCATGGCTCCTCCGTTCGAGCGCCGCGCCGTTCGTTATCGTTCCGGGAACCGGGATGACGCGCATTACGAATACTCAATCCCGGAATTCCTTGAGCTTTGCCACCGCGTTCACTGTAATCCGTGGATTGTCTTGCCCACCACTTTCTCCGATACAGAAGCCAGGCAACTTGGTGAATACCTGCGCGCAGCACAAGAGCATTTTCAGTTTCACGAAATCCTGGTTGAGTTCGGCAATGAAAACTGGAACCCCCTGTTTGCCACGGCGGGAATCCAGGATCCGCGTTTACACGGCGAGGCCGCTTCGCGCGCATTTGATTTCCTCAGGCAAGGGACAGGCGGATCCGTTCCGCTGCGTACCGTGATCAATGCGCAGTTTGCCAACCCGGCAAGCTTCGCCGAGTTTGCTCGCTATGCCAGCGCGGACATGGTCGCCGTAGCGCCGTACTTCGCTTATGACCTCCCAGACGCCGCTTCTTCCGCGCAGCTGGATTCTCTGTTGTTCGCATCCGCAAATAGCGCGTTAACCCAGATGTCGTCTGTGGCGTCGATCCATCGGCAGGAGCTCGCGGTCTACGAAGTAAACCTCCATACCGTTGGAGGCACCGCCGGTACGCTGGAACGAAATCGAATGGTCCTGAGTGCAGCGGCTGCTTCGGCTCTGGCCAAGCGCCTTATCGAAGCCATGCTGTCGGGAGCCCGGCGGGAATGTGTCTACTCGCTCAGCGGTTATGACTCTACTCTCCGCGACCGCAAGGGACTCGTTCAACTGTGGGGAGTCGCGCGGGACCTGGCGTCAACGCCACATCTCCGGGCCAGTGGGCTGGCACTGGAGATGTTGAACGAATCAATACAAGGCGAAGCTCACGAAATCCATGCTGCGGGCTCCGCCCCCTCCCGGAATGACCTGACCGGAGTGGCTTTTCGCGGCACTGCCGGATGGTCCGTTGCTCTGGTTTCAAGTCGGACCAGGCCGGTTGAGGTGAATCTCCTATTCCCTGCCACTGCGGACACCCTTCCCGCTGAACTCCTGACCCTTTCAGCCGATAAAGAGATTGATGGGACCGGCTCCAGTGCGGGCCAGGCCGTGTCAATCCACCGAACCAAAGTCGTGGCGAACGAGCATTCCATCAAGGTGCTCGTTCCCCCGCGTACTTTGGTGGTTTTGTTGCCGCAGTCTCATCTGGTGGCTCAAGGAGCGAAGCCGTGATGTGGCAGATTCTTGTTGACGTCTGGATAGTTGCGGGCCTGGCAGTCGCCTCTGCGACTTTGCCCGGGACAATGGAACTGCTGTTCCTTACACTTGGCGGAGTGTTGCCGGCAAAGAGGCGTACGTCGCTCGCGCCTGTCGATCGCCCCAGTCGAATTGCATTTGTGGTCCCGGCACACAATGAAGAGGCTGCAATCGCCAACTGCGTCAAAAGCCTCCATCAATGCCATCCACATACGCGGACTCCGGCGGTGTTCGTGATCGCCGACAATTGCACTGACCAGACCGCAGCCCTGGCACAGCAGGCCGGCGCCACCGTCCTCACGCGCACCGACGCTGAGCAACGCGGAAAAGGCTATGCGCTCGACTTCGCCTTCCAGACCCTCCTGGCCCGGGGATTCGATTACTTCATCATCGTGGATGCGGATAGTTCGGTCACCTTCAACCTCCTCCACGAATTCGAACTGGCATTTGCCTCCGGAGCGGTCGCGGTTCAGTGCCGCTACAAGGTGCGTAACGCGGAAGACTCCATGCGCACGCGCTGGATGAATATCGCTTTGATGGCCTTCAACGTACTCCGGCCGCGCGGCAGAGATCGCTTTGGCGCTTCCGTCGGCATACTCGGAAACGGCTTTGGCCTCTCGCGGAGCGCGCTCGAAACCGTTCCTTACCACGCCGTCTCGGTGGTTGAGGATCTTGAGTATCACATCCGCCTGGTGCGCGCCGGGCTAAAGGTCGGCTTCATTGACGCGGCAACCGTATTTGGCGAGATGCCAAGTGGCGGCGCCGGCGTATCCACCCAAAGAGCACGGTGGGAAGGCGGGCGGTTTCGCATGATCCGCCAGTTCGTTCCAACATTGGCTCGCGATGTGGCGCGTGGACAATTTCGTCTCCTGGAGCCCATGCTGGAACTGCTCCTGCTGCCTCTGGGCTTTCACGTCTTGATGCTTCTGGCGGCTGCCTCCACTCCCTTGCTCGCCATTCGACTCTATTCGGCGTGCGCACTGGCGGTCGTGGGCCTTCACCTTCTTTGTGCTATCGCAATGGGCGGCGGTGGCTGGCGCGATGTTTCAGCTCTGTTGTCAGCGCCTTTCTATCTCATTTGGAAGCTGCGGATCATCCCCAGGCTTCTGCGCAATGCCAGCGGTTCCGCCGCCTGGGTTCGAACCGAACGCCAGCCTCTGAAAGGAGCGCATAAATAATGTCCGGAAATGAACTGGTAGTGTCTGTCGTCATCGTTTCGTTTAACACCCGCGCTCTGCTTCGTGACTGCCTCAACGCCCTCAAGGCTGAGACCAGGGAGATCAGCTCCGAAGTATTTGTGGTGGACAACAATTCGTCCGATGGATCGGCGGACATGGTAGCCGCGGAATTTCCTGAAGCTCACCTCATTCGCAGCTCAGTCAATCTTGGCTTTGCCGCCGCCAACAACCGCGCATTCCCGCGCTGCACCGGAAAATACGTCCTGCTTCTGAATTCTGACGCTTTCCTTCATTCTGGCGCCTTGCTTCGGGCCATTGATCACATGGAGCAGCAGCCCTCGGTTGGACTGGGCGGAGCCAAGCTCGTCGGGCGCGACGGCTCATGGCAGCCTTCGGCGCGAATGTTTCCTTCCGTGCTGAATGAGTTCCTCAGTTTGACCGGACTCTCGGCACGATTTGCCAAATCGCGTGTTTTTGGCCGCCAGGATCGAACCTGGGCTGACCAGCTCACCCCTTGTGCGGTCGATTGGGTCCCGGGCGCGTTCGCCATCATTCGCCGCGATGTGCTCGAGCAAATTGGATATTTCGACGAAGCTTTTTTCCTTTATTACGAAGAAGTGGACCTGTGCCGCCGCATCAAGCAAGCCGGCTACAAGGTCTGGTATTGGCCTGACATTGAAGTGGTGCACCTTGGCGGTGAGTCTTCGAAAACCATGCAGACGCTTTCCATGTCCAAGTCAGGCGCGCAGCTGACCCTGTGGCGCATGCGAAGCGAACTGATCTATTACCGCAAACATCTTGGAAGCTCTGCGTGGATGGTGAAAACGCTGGAGAGAGTGTGGCACTTGGTACGAGCGCGTAAAAACGCGCAGGCCGGTGATCCGGCGCGCACCCTTAAGGCCCAGGATTCCCAGAAAACCGTGGCGCTCATGGAACAGGCATGGAATGAGACGCAAGGCGGCCGATTTTCGCCGCAAAGGCCATGGTGAGGAGAGACCGTGTTTGAGAACTTGAAAGAAGATTGGATCACATACGAGCGAGACCTGGCGCGTCAGGGTCTTTGGGTGATGGTTGTCTATCGTTTTGGGAGATGGCGATATCGTATACGGCCGAAGTTCCTGCGCCTGCCATTCTCGTTGCTCTACCGCATCGCGAAAGTCGTTTCCCAAATCCTCACCGGTGTGGACATCCCCTGTGAAACAACGGTAGGACGGCGCTTCAAGATCGAGCATTTCGGCGGAATCGTGATCAGCGGAGACACCGTGATTGGCGATGACGTGATTGTCCGCAACGGCGTTACGCTCGGACTTCGCCGCACAGGCGTGGCCGGTGCGCCAATTATCGGCAACAGAGTCGATATCGGAACTGGCGCAAAGGTATTAGGCCCCGTCCATATCGGCGACGACGTGGCTATTGGTGCAAACGCTGTGGTCCTGAAAGACGTTCCTCCGAATTCAATTGCAGTCGGCGTTCCCGCAACGATTCGGCCGCGTAAAGACGTTCCGCAACCGGAAGAAATTGAGGCTCTGGTTCGGTAACCATGACTCATGCCTCCACAATTCGAAGCATCGCGGCCGCGGCTCTCTTGACGGCGTTCCTATTGCCACTCTCAGCGTTAGGTCAGGAACCCACGCCCGCACCCTCGGCGCCGCCCTCGGCTGATGACGTCTTCAAATTGCGGCGCAGGGTGCAGAAATTCTCGTCGCTCGATGCGCTGAAGGAATTCGAGCGTTACTCGCCGGCCACATACACCTATGGCGAAGGCGACGAAATAGTGGTCGACGTGTTCGCTCATCCCGAGCTTTCAGGCAAACACACCATTGGGCCTGACGGAGAAATCACCCTCCCCGTCGCCGGCAACATCCACATCGCTGATCTTTCCCGGGAAGACGGGCTGAAGCTGGTGCAGGAAACGTACGCGGCATATTACGTCGGTCTATCGATAGTGATTCGCACTGATGTGTACGCTGCAAACAGGATTTTCGTTCTGGGCCGTGTGGCCTCTCCCGGCGTTCTTCACTTCGACACTCCGCCTACGCTGCTTGAGGCCATCACGCGCGCCGGCAGTCTTCCGGTAGGCGGAATCGGAGCTGACAAGGCCGCCATGGACCGCTGCGTTATCTTCCGCGGCCGCGATACCGTGGTTTGGGTTGATCTCAAGCCCCTTCTTAAAGAAGGCAATCTGGCTTACAACCTGCAGCTGAAGCGCAACGACATCATCTATATGCCGGACTCCGACGATCAGTCGGTCTATGTCCTGGGTGAAGTAGATAAGCCCGGCTTATATCACTTGCGGCCGGACATGACCTTCCTTGAAGCCTTTGCCGGCGCCGGCGGAGCCACGAAAGACGGCGTCCCGGACCACATGCGGCTGATTCGTCCCGGCATGAATACAAGCCGGGAGATCTCTCTTAAGGAATTGATGCAGCCGAATCCCAAGATCAACTTTGCTCTCGCGGACGGCGACATCATTTATGTGCCGAAGCGCGGTCTGGCCAAGTTTGGTTATTTCATGCAGCAGTTCGGGCCCGCGTCCGGGCTTGCTGTCGTGGGAAAGCAACTGTCGCCATGAACGCGCTCCAGCAGATTCCGCAAGCGGCCGGAGCAGAGCCCGCGCGCGGCTCGGGGCGCAAGATCAAGCCTCTCAGGAGCTGGCGTGCACACTATGACATCGGCATTGCCGTTTTCCTGGTGGTGGTTCTGCTCGGGATTCGCTTCGCCTGGCAAAAAGGAAAACCCAGGTACATGGCGCAGGCGGTGGTCCTGGTGTCGCCGCGATTTCTAAAGAATCTTGAAGACGACAAGGAATTTGAACTGCAATCCAACACGCAGTATCGCGAATTTGTGCAGGAAAACGTCCGTACCGTGAAGCGCTACGACATCATTGAGGAATCTGTGCGGCGCCTCGACCTGTCAGGACATCCATGGCGGCGTCCCAAGGAAACGCTCCAGCACGCCATCGGCCGGCTGCAGGGCGACGTTGCTGTCGCGCCCGTGCCGGATACCTATCAGATCACTCTGAGCCTCGAAGGCGACAAGCCCGGCGGCCTGGCTGAAGCCGTTAATATGGTGGCCGCTGTCTTCCTGGAGAAATCCAAGGACGAAGAGTTCTTTGGCCGCGACCAGCGCCTGGCGAGCCTGCGTGACGAGGAGGCAGCGCTTTCCGCCTCAATTGCTGCGAACCTGAAAGAAAAAGACCGGCTGGCACAGGAACTGGGTGTGAGCGTTTTCACTGAGAGCATGATCAACCCGTTTGATCATCTCCTGGTCGGCAGCAAAGAAGCGCTGGCCACCGCGCGGCAGAAACGAATCATCAGCCATGCAGAACTGGCCGCTCTGGAGGCTCGCGCCCCGGGCAAGGATTCAGCGCTCCACGCCTACGCCGCCGGTTTGACTGAGAAGAATGCCGACCTTACCGCGTTCCAATCCAACCTGAACCTGCGCAAGAGCGAGGTGATGGCAAAGCTGGAGGGCATGCTGCCCAATCATCCTGGACGCAAACAGCTTGAAGCGGAACTCCGAGACATTGACGCAACCTTGCAGGCCAAGAGCGACAACCTCAAGGAAGGATACTCGGAAGGGTTGCTGGCGCAGCGCCGTGCAGATGACGCGGCGGCGATCGCTACGGAAGAAAAATTTCAGAAAGAGGTCGACGCGCAAGCCGTGCAGGCTGCCTGGTATTCCAGCAACTACCAGAAAGGCCTCAACTTGAGGTCCGAGATGGAGCGGCAACGGAAACGCCTGGAGTCCATTGAGGACCGCATTGATTTCATAGCGCAGGAAACTCGCGCGCCAGGGTTTGCCCGGCCCTTCTCTTCTGCCCGCACGCCAACCGATCCCATCAGCGGCGGCCGCAAATCGCTGCTGATCATGGTGGGAATGGCCGGCGTCGTTTTTGCTTTGATCGTCCCGATCGCAATGGACATGTTTGATCCCCGGGTGCTCTCTCCCGAAGAGGCTGAAAAACGCATCGGCTTCCCGCCTCTCGGCTTCACGTTGCGTGGAAGCGGCGTTCGAGTGCAGCAATCCACCGAGCAGTTGCGACGCCTGGCAGCGGCCATTGAACGTGACGTGTTGAGGAATGGCAGCCGGTCGTTCTTGTTCGTTCCGGTCAATCAAACCGCAGATGCCGGTGACCTGATCTGGCATACAGCCGAGGAACTGGAGGCTCTGGGCCATACCGTACGCGTGATTGCATCGACCCAGCAGTTGCCGGTTGAGCAGGCGGTGGGCGTTGGCAACGGAGCTTCGAGCGATATTTTCCGGCATTTTTCGTCCGCCGACGCCGACATCTCCTTTGGCTCCACGCGGAAGGCGATTACACGAGCCATGCGCGAGAGTGAAATTGCTCTGGTGGCTACCCGGCCTTTCGTTGACGCCGCCGAAAGCGAATTGCTGGCCTCCACTTGTGACGTGGTGATCATGACGCTGGAAGCATCGCATACCACCAGGCAGGAAGTGCAGGCAGCCACAAAGGTCCTGGAAAGAATTCAGCCGAAGGCCGTCTCAATGGTCGTCACAGGGTACGACCCTGATCCGCCGATTCCTGCACCAAAGATATCCGTGCCGCGAATGATCAGGACCGTGACTTCTCTGCCGCAGAAGGTTTTCAAAAAGGGAGAAAACCAATGAGCCGCATCCCGCTTCTTTATGTGCTGCACAGCGGCAATCTTTACGGAACCGAGCGCATGGCGCTGGCCACGGCCCAGGGGCTCGTCGGCGAGTTTGATCCCATTATGCTGGCGCCTCCGGGACCAGCACTGGCAGAAGCCAGGACGATCGGATTGCGGGCGCATTCTTTTTCTTCCTCCCTGGAACTCGCCGGTCTCATTCGTCCGGTATTCGCGCAGTCCAAAGAGCTTGCCGTAATCGCAACCGGCGTTGCCCATTCCTTGTGCGCGATTGCTCTAAACCAGGTTTACCGGCGTCGTCTCGCTCATTTGCATGTGGTTCACGGAGGCACCGACGAGCGCCTGAGTTATGGAAGAAAGCGCCTGCTCAATCATTCGTCGGCAATCCTTGTAGCCGTCTCAGATTTTGTAAAGCAGCGCTTGATCGCCAATGGCGCGTCCGAAAAGAAGATCCGTGTAATCGAAAACTTCCTTCCGGACGAACGAGTCTCACGTTGCCTCCGCCGCGACCCGTTTTGTTCCTGCGGCGTACGCCGCGCGGTGGTCATCTCGCGCGTGGATCCAATTAAGCGCGTGGATCTCCTCCTGACTGCGATCGACCAGGAGCCTCTTCTCCATGATTTTCAAATCCGGGTTCTGGGGACAGGATGGGAACTTGACCGCCTCCGGGCTCGTGCCGAACAGAGCTATCCCAACGTGACCTTCGCCGGATTCACGTCTGAGATCGAAAAGGAACTGGCTGCGGCGGATCTTCTGGTGCATACCTGTCCCGCCGAACCTTTTGGGCTGGCAATCATTGAAGCCATGGCCGCGCATGTTCCAGTCTTGGTGCCTGATCGCGGCGGAGCCGGCTCTCTGGTTGAGGCAGATATTTCAGGTTTTCGTTTTCAAGCCGACAATCCAGCCTCGCTCGCAGAACGGCTGCTGGCAATCCACCGCAAGCCCGCCGCCGAGTTGAACCGCATTGTCGGCAATGCCGTCCACCTGCTCGGCACTCGATTCTCCGCATCGGCAAGGATCAATGACTATCGCCAGTTGATGGAAGGTGGCCTGGCATGAAACAGAGCCTCGCGGTCGTCGTAATAGGAAGGAATGAGGGCGAGCGTCTCACCCGTTGCCTGCGCTCCGTTCAAGGCATGAACCGCCTTTGTTTTGACAGCGTCGAAGTCATTTACGTTGACTCCGCTTCGAGTGACGACAGCATCAGCAGAGCGCAGCGCGAAGGCGCTCGAGTAATAAGCCTGCCTCCGGGACCGCCTACAGCAGCTCGCGGCCGCAACGCTGGCTGGCATGCGACCGCGGCAAACTTTGTGCTCTTTCTCGATGGAGACACCATTCTCCATCCGGATTTTCCGGCGAGAGCTATGGCTGCTCTTGCCGATCCAAAGGTCGCTGTGGCGTGGGGACACCGGCGCGAACTGGTTCCTTCCACTTCGTTGTACAACCGGGTGCTGGATCTGGATTGGATTTACAAACCCGGTCTTTCCGACTTCTGCGGTGGCGATGCTCTGATGCGGCACGCTGTTTTACAGGAAGTGGGCGGATATGACGAGCACCTTATTGCCGGCGAAGAACCGGAAATGTGCGGCCGGATGCGGGCCCATGGATATCAGATCCTGCACATCGACTGCCCCATGACGGCGCACGATCTGGCGATCACTTCGTGGAAACAATATTGGAAGCGCGCGGTTCGCGCTGGTTTTGCCTACGCGTCAGTATCGGAGCGTTTCCGCAACACTGCCCAACCACTGTTCTTGCGCGACGCTCAACGGAATCGTATCCACGGGTCGGTTTTGTTGCTGCTCTTCATCCTCGCCCTGGCCTTGTCGGTTGGACTCCGCTCCGGGCTGCCTATATTGTTTGCCGTCGCAGCCTTCCTGTTGCTGGCAGCGCGAACGATGCGGCGCGTTTCATGGAAAAGCCCGCACGATCCATTTACCTGCTTTCTTTATGGAATGCACTCCCACCTGCAGCAAATCCCGATTCTTTTCGGACAGATCAAGTTCTATCGCGAGCGCGGCGGCGAGCACCGCCTCATTGAATACAAGGAGGCTGCACGATGAGTGGCATGGCTAAAGCATTAACGGTCGCCTTGTTGCGACCCCTGGCGCGGGTAAGCGAGAAATTCCGCACACCCCTGGTTCGCGCATGGTCGCATGCGCGGCTCTCAGCCTCCATATCTTCCCGCCTCGACCGCTCCGTGGTGGTTCAGGGAAGAGTAGAGGTACACGGCTCCGGCGCCATCGAGTTCGGCAAAGACCTGTTTCTCTATCCCGGTCTTTACATGGAAACGCGTGAGCACGGTCGAATTACAGTGGGTGACAACGTTGTAATCTCACGCGGCGTTCATCTTGTCTCTTACTCAGAAATCAGCGTCGGAACAGGCACAGGGATTGGCGAGTATACTAGCATTCGCGACGCCAACCACAACCGTGGGGATGGCAGTTCAGTACGCGAGTCAAGCCACCAGGGCAAGCCGATCCGCATCGGCCGCAATGCCTGGATCGGACGCGGCGTTGCGATCCTGCCTGGTGTGACCATCGGAGACGGCGCCGTCATCGGCGCCAATGCAGTTGTGACCCGCGACGTCCCGTCCGGGTACGTTGTCGCCGGGGTTCCAGCCCGTCCAATTCACCAGGAGGTACTGCGGTGAATTCACGTCCCCGTTTGCTTCTTTCGGCTTACCAGTGTGGTCCCGGCCAGGGCTCTGTTTCCCAGATTGGCTGGGAATGGTATCAACGCCTGGCCAGGCGCGCGCAGGTTACGCTGGTCACACATATTCGAAACAAGAAGGCTCTGGAGAGTCAGCCACCGCCTTCGCCTGACGCAGAGGTTATTTACATTGACACCGAAGCCTTCGCCGGACCGCTCTATCGCCTTGCTTCACGATTATTTCCGCGCAGCCAGCATGCCGTATTTCTAATTTCTTCCTTAGATTTCTTTGCGTTCGATCGCAAAGCCACCAGCATTCTGGCAAAGATGCAGCAAGCTGGCCGGAGCTGGGACCTGGCGCACATGGTCACACCCGTTTCGCCAGTCGCCACTCCAACTTTGTATCGCCTGGGCATGCCGCTGGTACTGGGCCCGTGGAACGGCGGGCTAAAATCGCCCACAACGTTCCCCGAGTTCATGAGCCAGGACTCCGCCTGGATGTATCCGCTGAGAAACTTTGGGAAACTGTTCGATCTCTTCAACCGAGCATTATCCGCCGCGAGCATCATTCTTACCGCAACCGACTCCACCGATCGATCAATTCCCTCTCGTTACCGGCCCAAATGTGTGCGGATGCTCGAAAACGGCGTTGACCTCTCGTTATTCCAGGCGGAAGTGTGGCCTGAGCCGCCTACTTCAACCAATCCTTTAAGAATTCTTTTTGTCGGCAGGCTTATCCCGATGAAAGGCGTGCCGATGCTTATTGAAGCGATGAGCCAAATCACGAACTCGCTTCCCGTTGAACTGACCATCATCGGTGATGGCCCTGAACGCGAGCTTTTGGAGCGTCAGGCCGCTGAGTCGGGTGTTTCATCCCGGGTTCGTTTCGTCGGGGCGCAATCGTTGACTCAGGTGTCTTCGGCAATGCGTCAGGCACATGTCTTCTGCCTGCCATCGGTTCGTGAATCAGGTGGCGCCGTCTTGTTGGAAGCGATGGCCGCGGCACGGCCTGTAATCGCCGTGAAATACGGCGGCCCGGCCGAAGTGGTGAACGATGAAGTCGGTTACGCGATCGAGCCGGTCGGCCGTGAGTATGTGGTCAAAGAACTGGTCAGGACTCTGCGCGATGTCGCGGCGCGTCCCGACATCTGGAAGAAAAAAGGCATTGCGGGCCGGGTGCGCGCGGAACGCGAATTTGACTGGGACGCCAAAGTGGAAACGGCATTGAACTTGTACCGGAAAGTTTTGGGCACGAATGGGTCCGCAACGTCTCATGACTCCGGGCCTGCGGATGCCGATGTTGCTGGTGCTGAAGCTATCCGGGAAGCATTGATAACACACAGTTGATTTAAAGGATGAGCATCATGAAAGACGCAATTCTTGTAACCGGCGGCGCCGGATTTATTGGTTCTAATTTTGTTCTTGAATGGTTGCGCCACGAGTCCGCAACCGTCATCAATCTTGACAAGCTGACGTACGCCGGTAATCTGCACAGCCTGGATACGGCTCTTGGCGATCCCCGCCATCGTTTCGTACAGGCCGATATCGGCGACTCAAAATGCGTCGCCGAACTACTGGCGCTATACCAGGTAAAAGCGATAGTTCATTTCGCCGCGGAGAGTCATGTGGACCGGTCGATTTCCGGTCCGGCCGAATTCATTCAGACGAACATCCATGGCACTTTTGCCCTGCTTGAGTGCGCTCGCGCTTACTGGAAATCCCTCTCTGCATCGGACGGGGAGAGCTTTCGCTTCCTGCATGTTTCCACTGATGAAGTTTACGGTTCTCTGCAGCCGCATGATCCGGCCTTCTCTGAAACAACTCCATACGCGCCCAACAGCCCGTATGCGGCTTCCAAGGCGTCTTCAGATCACCTGGTTCGGGCTTACCATCACACATATGGCCTGCCTACGCTGACGACGAATTGCTCCAACAACTATGGCCCGTTCCAGTTTCCAGAGAAACTTATTCCACTGATGATTCTCAATGCCCGTCAGGGCAAGCCGTTGCCCGTCTATGGCGACGGCAGCAACGTTCGTGACTGGCTGTTTGTTGAAGATCATTGTGAAGCGATTCGCAAAGTGCTCTCCTCCGGGACGCCTGGAGAAACCTACAACATCGGCGGCAGAAATGAAGAGTCGAACATCGACGTAGTTCACCTGGTCTGCGACCTTCTCGACGAACTGTCACCGCGCCCCAATCGGACGCCGTATCGCAATTTGATTCAATTTGTAAAAGATCGCCCGGGACATGACCGGCGCTACGCAATCGATGCCGGCAAGATCGAACGCGAACTTGGGTGGAAACCTCGGGAGACGTTTCAAACCGGCCTTCGCCGGACGGTTCGCTGGTATCTGGAGCACGAAGCCTGGACCAAGCAGGTAACCAGCGGCGAATACCGGAATTGGATTGCCATGCACTACGCCGCTCATTGAGCAACCCAGGCGATTGACAGCAGAACGAGAGGTACGAAATGACGCATCAGGATTTGCAACGAGGCCGCAATTTTAAAGGCATACTTCTTGCCGGCGGCTCGGGAACGCGCTTGCATCCCGTAACCAGGTCCGTTTCCAAGGGCCTTCTGCCGGTGTATGACAAGCCGATGATCTACTACCCGCTGTCTACCCTGATGCTGGCAGGAATCCGTGACGTTCTGGTTATTTCCACGCCGCAGGATCTCCCGAACTACAGCCAGTTGCTGGGTGACGGAGGCTGCCTGGGAATGAACTTCTCTTATCTGGTCCAGCCGCGTCCCGAGGGGATCGCGCAGGCATTCATTCTGGGCTCTGATTTCATTGGCGATCATCCCTGCGCCATGGTGTTGGGAGACAACATTTTCTATGGTCATGACCTGTCGAAAGGCCTGATGCAGGCGACCATGAAAGATTCCGGAGCAAGGGTGTTTGCTTATCCGGTTAGCGATCCGGAGCGTTATGGCGTGGTGGAATTTGATTCCACCGGAAAAGCCGTCAGCATTGAAGAAAAACCCAAGCAGCCAAAGTCGAAGTATGCCGTAACCGGCCTTTATTTCTATGACAGCCGCGTGGTTGACATCGCCAGGTCACTGAAACCATCGCGTCGAGGCGAACTCGAGATCACCGACGTGAACAAAGCGTACATGGAAACCGGCGAATTGGAAGTGGTGGTAATGGGACGGGGTATGGCCTGGCTTGATACCGGCACGCATGAATCGCTGATGGAGGCATCGCAATTCATTCAGACCATTGAGCGCCGGCAGGGACTCAAGGTGGCGTGTCCTGAGGAAATTGCCTTTCGCCACGGATACATCAGCGCCGACCAGCTGGAAACCATGGGCCGTTCCATGGCCAAGACGAATTACGGCCAATACCTCCTGCAAATCCTTGAGGAACGCGTTTTCTAGTCGATAACTAGAGAGGACGCGGCCATGAACATTATAAAAACCTTATTAAAAGATGTACTCCTCCTGGAGCCAAGAGTCTTCCGGGATGACCGGGGCTTTTTCCTGGAAAGCTATAACCGCAACGTCCTCGCCTCGTTTGGGATTGACGACGAATTTGTCCAGGACAACCACTCCTGCTCGGTCAAGAACGTCCTGCGCGGCCTTCACTACCAGATTGAGCAACCGCAGGGGAAGCTTGTACGCGTTGTGGTGGGTGAAGTGTTGGATGTGGTTGTCGACTTGCGCCGCAGCTCCCCAACTTTCGGCCAGTGGGAATCGTTTCGCCTGTCGGCGGCCAACCAATGGCTGCTTTGGGTCCCTCCAGGTTTTGCCCATGGGTTTTACGTAAAGTCGGAGTCGGCCCACTTCATCTACAAGACAACCGAATACTACCGTCCGGAGTTTGAACGGACGATCGCCTGGAATGATCCGGATCTGAAGATTGACTGGCAGCTACAGGGAGAGCCGGCGCTTTCAGCCAAGGACCGTCAGGGACTGGCGTTTCGATCCGCGCCCATGTTTGACGACGTGCCCGCGCTGGCTGGCGCAGCAAGTGCGCGATAAGGAACGCATTCAATGACTACCGCAACAGAGACGGCCAAAACTGCTCTCAAGGAGCAGCTCTTCAAGAATTTTTCCCTGAGCATTGCTGCGCGAATCTACTACCTGGCAACCAGGTTTCTGCTCACCCCTGTCACCTTGGCCTATGTAACGCTTGATGAATACGGCATCTGGGCAGCCTGCTTCATCCTCATCAGCTATATGGGAATGAGTTCGCTGGGGATCGCCAACGTTTATATCCGTTACGTCGCCGAATACAGCACCAAAGGCGAGCAGGACAAGATCAACAAACTGGTATCGACCGGGCTGGTTGTAACCGCCACCATTGGTTCAGTCATCCTGGTGGCTCTGCTCTTCTGCCTGCCGTGGTTTGTACGGTTGCTCCATATCGCTCAACCGCTGAAGCACATGGCCACCGTTTTGATCGCAGCCACCGCCGTGAGTTTCATGGTGGACCTGACGTTCGGCGTCTACAGCAATATTCTGGCCGGCCTGCGGAGAATCGGCGAGAACAACCTGATCTGGGTGGTGACCATAACGATTGAAGTCGCGGTCACCTTCATCATGCTCCATCGTGGATATGGCATCTACTCGCTGGCCTGGGCATTCGGCATTCGTTATCTCGTATCGACAATTCTCAAAACCTGGTACTGCTACCACGTGATGCCGGGGCTTTCTGTGCGCCTCCGTCATTTTGATCGCGCCAATCTGAAGCTCTTCTTCGGCTATGGCTCGCTGGTTCAGCTCACCGGACTGTTCTGCACGTTTCTCTATTCCATTGAAAAAGTGATTGCCGGAATGTTTGTGGGCGTGCAGGCTACAGCCCTGTTTGACGTAGGCGAAAAACTTCCCGTGATGGGCAGCCAGTTGTCTGATTCCATGAACAGCACTTTTATGCCGGCGCTCGCCCACATGAACACGCTCACATGGAAGGGCGAGCTGGTAAAGCTGTATCTGAAAGGCACGCGATACATGAGCATGCTGGCCGGGACAATGCTGGGATTCATGGCGGCTTTTGCCTATCCTCTCCTGCACCTGTGGGTCGGGTCGGCCAGCAAATTCGCTCCGGCTGTGCCGATCCTGATGATCTTCTGCCTGCCTTACCAGGTCAACGCTTTGACCGGTCCGGGATCCGCATTTCATCGCGGAGTCGGCCATCCGGCGCGCGAACTGGTTTACCCCGTTGTGCAATTTGCGTTGGTGGTTTTGTTCGTCTGGATCGGATTTTCGGTCGCCGGAAAGACCACGCTGGTCATTGCGATAGGCGTGGCCTCCGCCATGGTGCTGAGCGCCCTTGTTTACATGGTGTACACCAATCGCGTCATGGCCGTACCGCAGTGGGACTTTCTGAAGCAATCGTTTTTACCGGGACTAATTCCCTATTTCTTTGGCTTCGTCGCCGCCTGGGCATGTTCGCCAATCATCGCGTGGGCAGGAACCAGCAGAGTCCGTCTTGCGGCCGCCATCTTGATCTCCGGCATTTTCTATCTTGCTCTGGTGTCCACAGTCCTGTATCGGCTTTTCTGCCCGTGGGGAGAAAGAGAGTATCTGCGCAAGCAGATGGTCCATACCGTGGGAGGAATGTTGCGCCGGCAGCGTGCTTGAAGTTGGAGACAGTAGATGGCTGATAGGAGGTAAACACGTGAATTTACTCGTCACGGGCGGAGCTGGCTACATCGGTAGCGTGGTGGCCGGAGAGTTGGTGCGGACAGGCCATCAGGTCACAGTCTATGACAACCTGAGCCATGGACACCGCCTTGCTGTTCCACCGCGGGCAAGCCTGGTGGAAGGAGATCTGGCGGATCAAGACCGGCTGAACCACGTTTTCCGGACCATGGAGCCGGACGCGGTTCTGCACTTTGCCGCGCTGATTGAGGCCGGCGAATCGATGAAGGTGCCGGAACGGTTCTTCCGCAACAACGCAGCCACAACCCTGACTCTTCTTGAGACGATGCTGAAAAACCGCGTAAAGAAGCTCGTGTTTTCTTCCACCGCGGCGCTGTATGGAAATCCTGCAGAAACTCCCATCGCCGAGACCGCCGGTCTCCGGCCCACCAACGCTTACGGCGAATCCAAGCTGATGGCGGAGCAGATGTTGCTATGGTTCCGCCGGATACATGGCCTGCGCTATGCCAGCCTGCGCTATTTCAACGCGGCTGGCGCCACGCCCGAGCGGGGAGAAGATCACAGCCCGGAATCCCATCTGATTCCTCTGGTCCTGCAGGTAGCGATGGGAAAGCGCGAGAAAATTTCAATCTATGGCACTGATTACCCTACCCCTGATGGCACCTGTGTGCGCGACTACGTTCACGTTCTCGACCTGGCGTCGGCTCATTTGCTGGCCTTGAAGGCTCTCAACCAGAGCGACCAGTTGATCTATAACCTGGGAAACGGAAGTGGCTTCAGCGTTCGTGAGGTCATCGAAGTTGCCAGGCGAATCACTCATCAGCCGATTCCGGCAGTAGAGGTTGATCGCCGGTCAGGAGATCCCGCGATCCTGGTTTCCAGTTCGCAGAAGATCCATGACGAGTTGGGGTGGATACCGCAGTATCCGTCCCTGGAAACCATTGTGCGGTCGGCCTGGGCCTGGAGACGCGAACACCCTTCCGGCTACGGCGGCCTTCACAACATATGTTGCGACAGCGATCCACGAGCAACAGACAGGAGAAGCGAATATGCGAGCGATGGTTTTCGGAGCATCCGGGTTGTTGGGCAAGGCTTTGATGCAACGATGGACAAGAGATGAAGTAACCGGGCTTTCCTCGCGCGATGTCGATATTCGCGATGGCCGCGCAGTACTGGACGTGGTGGAGCGAGCTAAGCCCGGCAGCATTGTCCTGAGCGCCGCCTACACCGATGTTGACGGCTGTGAGAGCCAGCGCGAGCTTGCCTTTGCTGTTAATCGCGATGGCGCCATCAACGTTGCCAGAGCCGCGGCGGAGCATGGCTCCCGCCTGCTTTTTCTGAGCACTGACTACGTGTTTGATGGCACGCGAAATACGCCGTACGAGATCAACGATCCTCATAATCCGAAGACGATTTACGGGCAATCAAAATCGGAAGCGGAAAAACGCCTCCGTGAAATTCTTCCCAATTGCTGCATCGTCCGTACTTCCTGGCTGTTTGGCCACGGCGGACGATGCTTCCCTGACACAATCCTGAAGCTGGCCGCCACCAGAAACGAAATCGATGTGGTAAGCGATCAGTTCGGCTGCCCCACCAGCACCGATGATCTGGCTGCAGCGATCATCGAGCTATGCCGGCAACAGGCCCAGGGCGTAGTGCACGTTACCAATCAGGGTGCATGCTCGTGGTTCGATTTCGCCTGCGAGATCATCAGAAAGGCCGATCTGCGGACCAAAGTTTCGCCAACCACAAGCGAGAAATTTGCGCGGCCGGCGCCGCGGCCCAAATACTCGGTTCTGTCTGCCGCAAGCCTAAAGCCCTACGGAATCGTGATGCCGCCATGGCAAATGGGACTCGACCACTATCTCGCGGAAAAGCTTTGCCAATCGCAGCAAAAAGGGAGCGGCCTATGAAGACTGTACTATCTCTGGTAAACCGTGAGCATGGCCAAAAGCCTGACGTGATCAGCATGGCCGATCTGCACATGCACACCACAGCCAGTGACGGCACGCTGTCACCACAAGCCCTGGTGAATGCCGTTTTGCTGATGCAAATGCAGATGAAAGGGCCTGTGCTCAGGGTGATCGCCGTTACTGATCATGACACGCTTACCGGTGCCTGGACCGCTATCAACTATCTAAAAAACC
>DASTPO010000180.1:0-8683 GCA_035762225.1 Candidatus Angelobacter sp. | reverse complement strand
CTCCAGTTGATCGATTTCCGTAGGCATGGAGTCGATCTGGATGCGCAGCGACGCGGCCGCTTCGTCAATCAGGTCAATCGCCTTGTCGGGCAGAAAACGGTCGGAGATGTAACGATGCGAGAGGGTTGCCGCCGCCACAATCGCCGAGTCCTTGATACGCACGCCGTGATGCACTTCATACTTGTCCTTCAATCCGCGCAAAATCGAGATGGTATCTTCAACATTCGGCTCGCCGACAAAGACGATCTGGAAGCGCCGCTCCAGCGCCGCGTCCTTCTCAATGTATTTGCGATATTCGTTCAGCGTGGTGGCGCCAATCGCGCGCAACTCACCGCGGGCCAGGGCGGGCTTGAGCATGTTGCTGGCGTCAATCGCACCTTCTGACGCGCCTGCGCCCACCAGGGTATGCAGTTCGTCAATGAACAGGATCATTTTCCCGTTTGAGTCTTCAATTTCTTTCAGCACGGCTTTCAGGCGATCTTCAAACTCGCCCCGATATTTGGCGCCGGCCAGCATCGCGCCAAGATCGAGCGAGACCACGCGCTTGTTCTTGAGATTTTCCGGGACGTCGCCGGAGATGATCCGCTGCGCCAGCCCTTCCACAATGGCCGTCTTACCCACGCCCGGCTCGCCGATCAGCACGGGATTGTTCTTGGTCCTGCGCGACAGGACCTGCACTACTCGCCGGATCTCCTCGTCCCGCCCGATAACCGGATCCAGCTTGCCGCGCCGCGCCAGCTCGGTAAGGTCCTTGGCATAGCGCTCCAGCGCCTGGAATTTGCCCTCAGGGTTCTGGTCAGTCACGCGCTGCGATCCGCGGACCGCGGTCAAGGCTTTGAGAGTCGCGTCGTAATTGACGCCGGCGGCGGTGAGCAGCTGCCGCGCCTCGTTATTCTTGTCTTTATCGCGGAGCATGGCCAGCAGCAGGTGCTCCGTGGACACGTATTCATCCTTGAAAGTGTCAGCTTCCTTGAACGCCTGGTCCAGGACGTTCGACATGGTGGCAGAGAGGTGCGGCTGCGCAGCTGCGCCGGAAACTTTGGGCAAACGGTCTACACGCTCCAGCACCTGCGATTGCACCGTGGCCGCGTTTACACCCAGCTTGGCCAGCACCGGCACAACAATGCCTTCCTGGTCCTGCAGCAGCGCACCCAGGAGGTGCGCGGGCAACATTTCCGGATTGCCGTGCTGACCGGCCAGCTCATTCGCTGCCTGGATTGCTTCCTGCGCCTTGATGGTGAATTTGTCCCAACGTATTGCCATATAAATGCTCCTGATAATTCTTGCACTAGAGATCCTTCGCCACGTTCAGGCTCAGGATTTCGTCTGCGGGCTCCCGCTTTGCTCACGCCCGCAAAGCGGCTCAACGTATTGCCATATGAATGCTCCCTGCTTCTGCTATTATCCGCCCCGAAAACCTGTTGTGGCCAACTCAGCAGGGGCTCGCGCCGCTCCCGTCCAATTGTGGCCTGACAAAAAGCGGGGGGTGACGATCCACCCCCCGCCCCTGATGTCATGCACGATCTTTGGAATCGGTGCGGTTTATGCCTGGAGAGTCTTCCCCACGCCAACCTTGATCTGCTTCGGCTTGGCTTCTGCTTTTTTGGCCAGGGTGATCTTCAGGATGCCTTTCTCATAGCTGGCTTCCACTTTTTCGGAGTCAACGGTCTTGGGCAGCTTGAAAGTCCGGGTAAACGAACCGTAGCGGCGCTCAATGCGATGGAAGTTTTCTTCCTTCTCTTCCTTCTCGAACTTGCGCTCGCCCTGGACGCTCAGCGTGTCGTTTTCCAGGCTGATGTTGAGGTCTTCCTCGTTCAGTCCCGGGACTTCCAGCTTGAGCACCAGGTTCTGCTCGTCTTCGTAAACGTCGACGGCTGGAACAAAGGATCCGGCTGCCAGCTGCTCCTTGCCGCCGGTCTCGGCAAAATTCTCAAAAAAGCTTGCCAGCTCGCGGAAAGGGTCGATTCGGGTAATCATGGTCATTTGCTTATCCTCCAGAGAGTTTTTCTATAAGAGCCGTGTTTCAATACGTTTGATGCTTACCTAAGCACAAATGAATCATAAAATATGAGTGTATCGTTGTCAAGTATAGGGCAAATATATAATGCGTTTATTTTCAATCGTTTAAATGGGTATTATGAGAGACCTTTTGGCTTTATGGGCTTGATCTTTTGAGGATTTGCCCTTCAGTTCAAATCGCTGTCAGCACGAAGCATTTCAGATAGAACGTTTCCGGCACTCCCAGCAGAATGGGGTGGTCCTTGGCCTGGGTATGCTTCTCGACCAGCCGGACTGAACGATGAGCGTCCTGTGCGGCCTCAGTGAGCATGGCGAGGAAATCCTCTTCGCTCACCGCAGACGAGCACGAGCAGGTGATCAGCACGCCTCCGGGTTTCAGCATCTTGATGGCACGCAAGTTCATCTCTTTGTAGCCGCGCATGGCTGAAACCAGATGCTTCTTTGATTTGGCAAACGCCGGTGGATCGAGCACGATGGTGTCATATTGGCTGCCAGCCGCGGCGTAGTCTTTCAGCAAGTCGAAGGCGTTCGCCTCAATCCATTCGATTTCCGGCTTCCCCGCCGCAGCGTTCAGCTTCTCATTCTGCTCCGCCACTTCCAGGGCTTCACGGGAAATGTCGACGGCGGTGACGTGGCGGCAGACGCCGGCCAGATGCAGCGCAAATCCGCCCTGATAGGTGCAGACATCCAGAGCGTTTCCGTGCGCGTGGTTTGCCGCGACTACATAATTCTCCCGCTGGTCAAGAAATGCGCCGGTCTTTTGCCCGCTCAGCGCGTCATAGTGAAAGCGAACGCCGTTCATGGTGATGGTGGTAGCGTGCAGGCTGCCGGAGGTCACGCTTGACTCCATCCTGGGCAGTTGCTCCAGTTCGCGAATGCGCTCGTCGACGCGCTCAACAATGTGGTGCGCGTCAGCCAGCTCCCGCACCGCGGCAATGATTGTTACCCGGCGCTGCGGCCTGTCCCAGGCCTGGGCCAGAACCTGGAGCGTGTAAATCTCGTTGTAGCGATCCACGATGAGTCCAGGAAGCCGGTCGGCTTCGCTAAAGACGAGGCGGCAGGCGTCAGAGTCGCGAACAATGGTCTTGCGGTAAGCGATGGCTTCAGCCATCCGCCGCCGTAGCAGGTCCATGAGTTCTTCTTCTGACTGAAGCGCCTCGTTCCCCAGCAGGCGCAGCCTGATCTGTGATGAAGAACTGTAGATGGCCGAGCCCAGAAGCTTGTTCTTTGGCCCAACAACATGCACCAGATCGCCCGGTTGCACGCCGGCTTCATTCAGCAGGTCAGAGGCATAGACCCAAACGTGGCCGCCACGCAGCCGGGCCGCGGCGCGATCATTGATGATTACTTTAGGTGGAGAGGGGTTCGCCATCAGGCAAACAGAATATAGGAAGGACGTTTACTGCGTTGGAGTGATTTCAGATTCGACCTCGGCTTCCGCTGTGCCATCGACTTCAGCGACCCGTGCTTTTTTCTTTTTTGCCTGCTCGGGCGGGGCGGCCGGTTCGTGCGCGGGATCGTAATAGAGGATCCGGCCACAGGAGCTGCAGGTAACAATCTGGTCGTTGGTGCGGATTTCCTGCCAGTTCTGCGGGCGCAGCATCACAAAGCAGGACATGCATTTCTGGTCGCGGGCTTCGGTGATGGCAGACTTGCGCTGGCGCATGACGCGGTCATAGTGGGCGAGCGGGCTGTCCGCTACTTCAGAGCGTATTTTGGCACGCTGCTCTTTGAGGCCGGCCAGCAGCTTTTCGTCTTCGGCGGTGCGAACCCGGGCGTCGGCCTTTTCCTTCTCCACATCCACCGCTTCGGTCTTCAGCTCCGCTTCCGCACGCTTCAGGGACTTTTCTTCATTTTCCAGGGCGATCATCAGCTCCAGGATCTTGTCCTCGCAGCCGCCAATCTGTTTCTCAGCGAATTCAACCTCGTGCATGAGGGCACGGTATTCGTCGTTGGTTTTGACGCTGGATGACTGGCTGCGGTACTTGACGATCTTTTCCTGATAGCCCTTGATATCGGCCTCAAGCTGGCGGCGGCCAGCTTCGTTGCTTTTGATCTGGGCTTTGGCTTTCTCGACGGCGGCCTTGTGTTCGGCCAGCTTCTCTTCAATGCTGGCGACGCGTTTGGGCAGGGCAGCCACCTCGTCGCCGAGGCGCGCGGCCTCACGGTCTATTTTCTCCAGCTCGATGAGTCTTTCCAGATCAGGGTTCATGGAAGGCGGCTAGGGTTGATTTTAACACGCGTACATGACCGTTCAGGACCCCGATTGGCCCATTAACTAGGTTTTTCTACTGATTGTGGCCTGTGACTGGCATGCTTAGACTCATGCAAACAATGATCGTAGAGATAACAAGGTTGCTGCTGGGCGTGCTGATTGCGGTGTTCCACCGCCCTCTTGCCTGCAAGATCATGCAGCATGAACGGGTGCTGGACGGGTATTTCCGCAGCCGGGGCGTTTATCTCCCCGAACCTCCCAGCGATACCCAGGCGCAGAATCTCTATTTCCTGATCGGAATCTTCGTTTGCCTGTTTGAAGTCGGAAGAATCTGGTTCTCAATGACTGCCTAGAGCGGAATTTCCCGCTGCACCATCCAATACCCCAAAAAACACTTTTTTGCGCGATTCAGTCCCTTGGCATGGGAGGCGTGGGCGGCGTCTTGCCGCGGAGCGCAAAGCGCGCGATCAAAAGCAGCGCAATGGCGCCCCAGCCCAGATAGCGGGCCATGTCATGCGTGTGCGGATCAGGGGAACGAAGCATTACAACCGAGGCAATCACCGCAGCGAGAGCGGCGGCAACAACAATCCAATAAGCCGGAGGCCTGTTTCCCATGGTTTTCCTTTTTATCGCACCGGAGCCAACAACGTGGCTGCCGCTGATGGAGAATTAACTGTTAACACAGAAGATATCAAATCGAGCAGAAAATTGTGAGGGGCCAAACTGTGGCCCCTCACAACTTGCGATAAACCCTAACGCTTCTTTCGCGTGCTTCCGCTTCCGGCGGCCGCGGGAACGCCTTCAACCGGCTGATTGTGGTAGTTGGGGAACTCCGGACGTTTTGCCACCGGCAGCGGGTTCTTCTTGAGTGTATCCATCACCAGCGCTACAGCCTTTTCAAGCTGAGGATCATGCCCGCCCATCCACTCCTTGGGAGTAATTTCTACTTCGACATCGGGGGCCACGCCGTGATTCTCCACGTCCCAGTCGCCGGTGCGGTTATAGAAGGCCACGCGCGGCGCGGTGACGCTGCCGCCGTCCATCAGCTGAGGATAGTCGTAGATTCCGACCAGGCCACCCCAGGTGCGGGTGCCGACCAGCGGTCCCAGCTTGGCATCGCGGAAGTACCAGGGCAGCGCGTCGCCACCTGAACCGGCATACATGTTGATGATCATGGCTTTGGGACCGAAGATTGCGCCCACGGGCGTGGTGAAATCCTGGCCCTCGCGGGTCATCCAGTAATTCTGCAGCGGACGGCGCAGGTAATCGATCACGTAATCGGCGGCGGCGCCGCCGCCGTTGAAGCGCTCATCAATCACCGCGCCTTCGCGCCCGATCTGGGCAAAGAAGTAGCGGTTGAAGGAGGTGTACCCGCCAAAACCGGTGTCAGGCAGATAGACATACGCAACTTTGCCGCCGCTCAGTTTGTCCACCTTGTGCAGGTTGGCTTCAATCCAGGCGCGATTGCGCAAAGCAGCTTCTGATTCAATCGGCACTACGGTCACGCTGCGGGCGCCTTTGCCATCAGCCGACGGGCCAACCTTCAGGACGGTTGATTTGTCCGCGGAGCCGGCGAAGAGCGCAAAGACTTCGTCGGTTCCGCGCAGTTCGCGTCCATTCACCGCGAGCAGGTACTCGCCTTCCTGAACGTTGACGCCCGGTTGCGTGAGCGGCGCGCGCAACTGCGGGTTCCAGTTTTCTCCCAGATAGATTTTGGAGAAACGATAACGGCCATTTTCGATCGAGTAATCCGCGCCCAGCAGGCCGACCTTGCCCTGCTCGGAAGGCGGGTCAGAGGGTGTGCGTATATACATGTGGCCCACCGTCAACTCGCCCAGCATGTCTGAAAGCAGGTAGCTGAAGTCGATGCGGCTTCCGACATTTTCCAGAAACGGCTCGTAATGCTTCTTTGTGGCCGGCAGGTCCAGGCCATGCAGCTTGGGATCGTAGAAAAAGTCGCGCTCGATCCGCCACACCTCAGCATATTCCTGCTTCCACTCCGCGCGGGGATCAACCTGCACCTCCATGCGCGCGAGGTTGAGAGGCGTCTCCGGCCTGGCGGCAGCCGCAGGACCTTCTCCGCGGGCCGGCGCGGTCGCCGAGCTGATAAACCACTTCTTGTTGTCGCGCCGTCCTTTGCTGTAGAGCATCTTCTTGCCGTCAAAGGAGACGGTAAAGTCATTCGCGCCTTCCATCAGTTTTTCCGGCTTGCGCGAGGTCAGGTCAAAACGCCACAAGGTTGTCGGCTGGTCAGGACCAGGACGAAGCGGGCTTTCCATGAGAAAAATGGTGCCCGCCTTGCCTGCCAGAAGCTGGCTATAGTCGCGCGGCGGGATGGGTAAAGCCAGAATGCGCTGGCTGATGTTTTCCGCGTCAATGCGCACCATGACGTTCTCTGCTTTCACAGACCGGGCCGCGCGAGCATCCTGGGCTTTGGCTTTTTCTTCAGGATTGCCGGGGGCTTCCTCGCCTTTGTCTTCCGGCTTGGCGGCCTTGTCCGCGTCAGGCTTGGCTTCGTCGGCGGATTTCTCTTCATCGCTCTCAGGCGCCAGGGGCGACGGCTGGTCTTTGCGCAGCACCATCAGATAGGCGCTACGGGTTATGGGCCGGTTGACGCTGGAAAGATCGAGCCATCCTGTCGTGGGGCCGACATCAGTGCTGGCGGTGAAATACAAATACTGCCCTTTCTGATCGAAGGCAGGGAAACGGGCGTCGCTCAGGCCGTCGGTGAGCTGGGCGGTCTTGTTCTGATCGAGCGAGTAGGCAAAGATTGCGTGCATTTCGCTGGTGAGCTTTTTCGAATAGGCGATCCAGCGGCTGTCAGGGGCCCATACCGGATCCAGCGTGCGCTGCGGCGCGTCATAGGTATCAGTATCGATCTTGACGGGCACGCCTTTGGCCAGATCAACGTACCAGAGGTTGAGACGTTTGTCAGTGTAGGCAATTTTCTTGCTGTCCGGCGACCATTGCGGGCTGTAATAGAAAGACGGCGGATTGCCCAGCGAGATTTTTCTTGGCTCGCTCATGCCGTCAGGACTTTTCAGGAATAGCTGATACTCGCCTGATTCGTCAGAGAAGTAGGCCACCGACTTACCGTCGGGCGACCATGCGGGATCGCGCTCCATGACGCCGGGAGTATTGGTCAGGTTGCGGATATCGCCCTTTTCCGCAGGAACCGTGAGAATTTCGCCGTGGGCCTCCAGGACGGCGCGAGCGCCACTGGGTGAGAGCGTGGCCGAGGCAATTTCACTCTCCACCTTCTTGAAATGCGGGCGCACATTGGGCAAATCGGCGGGCACCGTGACTGCGATGTTTTTTGCCTTGCCGGTTGCGGGATCAAACAAGTTCAGCGAGCCAAACTGCTCGAAGACAATGCCGCCGGGGCCGGCGGAGGCAGATTTGATGTCCACACCGTTACCGGGCAATGCGGCATCAACCTTTTTGGTTTTGAGATCGTACGAATAGAGGCTGAAGGGACCTTTACGGTCAGAAAGAAAATAGATCTTGTCGCCGGCCCACATGGGATTGCCATCATTGGACGTCTCGCGGGGAAGCTGCGCCAGTTCAAGATCGGAGAGATTGACGATCCAAATGCGCGACGCTTTACCGCCGCGATAGCGCTTCCAGCCAATCGCAGAGAGCCGGCGGTTGTTGTCCACCGGAACATAGGCCATATGCTTACCATCGGGGGAGAAGACGCCGGCTTCCGCTGTGGGCAGCGGCAGTTCATGCGGCAGACCGCCCTCAAGCGAAACCGTGAACAGCCGATTGAAGCGCGAATAACTGTTGCGCGACGAGCGGAAGAGCACCGACTTGCCGTCAGGGGCCCAGCCGACTACTTCATCGACGGCAGGATGGTAGGTGAGCCGGCGGGGAACGCCGCCGCTGCTGGGCATCACGTAAACATCGACATTTCCGTCATAGTCGCCGGTGAAGGCGATCATGGAACCGTCAGGCGAGAAGACTGGATCGCTCTTGGTCCCGGTGCCGCTGGTCAGCAGACGCGCCTCACCGCCCTCGCGCGAAACCAGCCAGAGGTCGCCGGCATAGGCAAACGCAATGTGAGTTTTGGAAAGAGTCGGCGTCTGCATCAAAAGCGGACCGGCTGCATAGGCGCTGGCTGCGATGACAAAAAGAACCACGAACAGGAAAAGAGGAGCGAAGGATTTCTTCATAGGTACCACCGCATTTGGAATATCGTTCGACGAGGCTGTTCAGGTTAGCAGCAATTCCGGTCGGGGAACAAGGAACATCTGGATTTGGTTTACGTCCGCTCCAGCAGCACCGCTACGTGCGCGATCGCCGCATTGTCAGTGCCCATGCCTTCCGGTGTTTTGGCCTTGATGCCTACCTGATCGGGTTTGACGCCGAGCAGCTCCGCCACCCGCGCCTGAATTTGCCTGGCATGAGGAACAATCTTGGGTGCGGAAAGAATCAGAGTTGAGTCGA